>DSAJ01000151.1 GCA_011372835.1 Methanomicrobia archaeon
CTATCTTTACATCATTAATTAGGTGGTACCATGAACAAGCAACGTATTGTCTCTATTCTTCTCATTTTCTCTCTCTTTTTGATGATCCCGCCATCGGTCGCGGCGGACCAGTACGTGTCGTCCGGCGACGACATCCAGGCGGCAGTCAACACGGCCATGGCAAGCGGCGGGACCGTCTACTTCGCACCGGGAACGTATGACGTCAATATCGTCATCGACAACCCTGCCAAGTCCTTCACGCTCATGGGGGCAGGGAGTGAGGAATCCGAACTTGTCGCCGCCGCTGATGGCGCTGTCATCAAGGTCGTCGACACCGGCGCAAGCGTCGTCACCATTGAGGGATTCGGCATCAGCGAGGGAACGGGTGACGCCTCGAACTGGGGGAGCGATACGCTCTGTGGGGGTGGCATATACAGCAACTATGCCAATCTCGTCGTGGCGAACTGCAGGTTCCAGAATAACGAAGCTGACTTCGGGGGCGGCATGTACAATGAAAACGATACCGGGGATGGTACCTACAGCAACGAAGACTACCCGTCGTACGCTGTGGTGGTGCGCGACTGCCACTTTGAGGACAACGTTGCCAACTACGGCGGCGGGATGTACAACTACGAGGCGGCATCCGTATCCCTGACGCGCTGCACGTTCGAGGAGAACGAAGCTAGCGGGGGCGGCATGTATAATAATAATTCCAACGTGGTTGTCGAAAGCTGCACGTTTGATAGAAACGAAGCCGGGGATTACTTTAGCGGGGGCGGCATGTATAATAAAAACTCCAACGTGGTTGTCGAAAGCTGCACGTTTGATAGAAACGAAGCAGGGGTTGAAGGTGGCGGGATGGTAAACTATTATTCCGTTGCTGCTAGCGCTTCCTCTGGCGATGATACAGATTACGTGGGGGACATCCTGACGGAAGACAAAGTGACCATATCTGTATCCAACTGCACGTTCACGAACAACGAAGCGGGGAATCGTGGCGGCGGCATGTACAACGAGGAATATTCTGCGCCGCTCGTTTCTAAGTGCTTCTTCGGGGGCAATGTGGCGATTCGCGGGGGCGGGGGCATGCACAATCATGACTATTCTGCGCCCGTTGTCACCAACTGCGTCTTCGTGGGAAACACCGTTATTGGGTTTTCCACGGTAAGGGGGACTGATGGCGAGCCACAGCAGTCGTGGAGCGCCGGGGGCGGCGGCATGTTCAGCGGTCCCAACGCCACACCTACCGTTACCAACTGCACCTTTACGCTAAACACCGTGCCGTATTACAGCAGGGATGGTGACTACGATGGCGAGAACGGCGGCGGCGTGAAGAACGCCAATAACTCCAGCGGCGTCTTCACCAACTGCATCGTCTGGGGCAACTACCCCAACGACGTCCTGAACACAGACGACAATACTTCTACCTTCGAGTACTGTAACATCGGTGGCGGCTTCCCCGGCGAAGGCAACATCGACGCCGACCCGCTCTTCGTGAACGCGCCGACCGACGTCTCGCTTCGCGCGGCATCGCCCTGCATCGACGCAGGGACGAATCTCGTGAGCTGGGGGTCTCTTGGCGGTGTCATGGACGACATCCTCGGTGTCGCCAGACCACAGGGCAGCGCATACGACATGGGCGCCTATGAATATGTGGCAAGGAGCTCCTGGTCACCCGTCTCGATCATGCCGCTTGCGCGAACACAGCTGGCACTCGTCCTTGAGGAATGGAACGCGCTGTCAGAGCAGCTGCCCGAGGGGCCAAGCGATGAGATGACCGAGCTCATCGAGCGCATCCAGGAACACATGCAAAACGCAACAGGGCTCGCGAATCCGATCTACGCATCAGGCGAGCTCGCAAAGGCACGCTCGCTCATGGCCGAACTTTCAGCCCTCCTAGGCTGAGTGTATGATGCAGCCCACTCGGGCTGCACTTCTTCTTTTCTTTAACCATTATTATTTTATACTCAAATAACACCATATCGCCACATCACTGGTGACGACCATGATCATATGCAATGCGCTCACTCGGCGTTATGACGATATCACGGCGATATCAGATCTTACCCTTACCATAGAGGACCAGGAGGTCTTCGGTCTGCTCGGTCCGAACGGAGCGGGCAAGACGACCACGATGCGCATGCTCGCATGCCTGATATCCCCAACGGCGGGCGATGCCACCATCGGTGGACACTCGATCCTGGACCGGCAGGGCCAGCAAGAGATACGCCGCATCACCGGGTTACTACCCGAGGCGCCGGGACTCTACGACACGCTCAGCGCGCATGCGAATCTCGACTTCTACGGCAAGCTCTACGGCATGCCTTCCTCGCTGCGCGAGCGCTCCATCAAGGAGGTGCTTGAGAAGTTCGACCTCTGGGACAGACGAGACGATGCGGTGGGCACCTTCTCGAAGGGCATGCGCCAGAAGGTGGCCATCGCGCGCGCCATACTGCACGACCCCACCTATCTCTTCCTCGACGAGCCGACGGCGGGACTCGACCCCAAGGCGTCCAAGACGGTGCGCGACTACATCGTGTCGCTGCGCGAGGAGGGAAAGACGATCGTCATCAACACACACAACCTCGGCGAGGCCGAGCGCATCTGCGACAGGGTGGCACTCATCAACGGACGCATGATCCAGGTCGGTCCCCCTGAGAACCTCGCCAAGGGGCTTTTCGCACGCACGCTCACCGTGACCCTTACTGAGGAGGACCCTTCGCTTGCCGAACGTCTCGGGACGTTGCCGTTCGTTGCCTCTGTCGAGGCGAGCGGCGCACGTCTCAAGCTTGCGGTGACCGACCCTGAACGAACCAATCCGCAGCTCGTGAGATGGCTCGTCGAACAGGGTGCGCAGGTGCAGTTCATCGAGGAGGAGGAATACTCGCTCGAGGATGTGTATCTCGCCCTCATCGAGGAAAGTGGTCGACGATGATCCCACAAAACGCCATGGCGGTCATGAGAAAGGATCTTGCGGAGTTCCGGCGCCAGAAGCTTGTGATCGGCTCCATCATCGCGATGCCGCTCCTCCTGGGCATCCTCATCCCCATATCGCTGTTCGCGCCCATCGCCATGGAAGCGCCCGATGGCCCCACGTGGGACGTTGAGAATCTCTTTTCCACGGGAGCGCTCGACCCCAGCTGGACCATGCCCGAGACATCATCGGTGCTCGAGGGGATTGAAACAGCCGACGTGGCGCTCTCGAACACGAGGGTCGACAACGCGACCATCGAACGTGCCGTGCTCACCGGATGTATTGTACACGATACCGAGCTGCGTAATGCGACGCTCGACTCATGCGCGCTCGACAACGTGGACCTCTACAACTGCATCGTGACGAACTCGAAGGGCACAGCGCTTGACGGAAATGCCATCATGTCCATCGACTCGGAGCTGACATTTGAAAGGACGCGTGAGTCCGACCTCGAACAGCTGCTTCCCACGTTCCTCAACATGACGCTCATACTGTTCATCATATTGCCGGTGACGCTGCCAACGATCATCGCCTCCTACAGCATCGTTGGAGAGAAGAACAACAAGAGTCTCGAACCGATACTCGCATCGCCGACGACCGACGGCGAACTGCTGCTTGGCAAGGTGCTCTCGGCATTCGTGCCTTCCATTGCATCAACGCTTGGCGCCGTAGTGGTTGGCGGCGCGCTCGTCAACGTCTTCCTGGCCCAGCTTGGCGAACCGCTCCTTCCAAATCTCACTTGGATCCTCGGCATATTGGTGCTCGCACCCTTGGCGTGCATCATGAGTATCCTCGCCTGCGTCATCGTCTCGTCACGGGTGACGGACGTGCGTGCGGCGCAACAGGTCGGCGGCTTCATCGTGATGCCCGTCATCGTGCTCATGTTCGGGGTGCTCGCGGGGGTCATACTGCTCACGCCCCTTGCGATGTTGGCGATATGCGCTGCATTCGCGGCTGCAAACGGTGGCCTCTATTACTTTGCGAAGGCGATATTCAATAGAGAAGACATCCTCATACGCTGGGCGTAAGGGTTATTCATCCTGCATGAGCGAGCGCACCTTGGCGATGTTCCACGCATAGCCGCGCTCCTCGGTCACAGGCGTCTCCAGGATGAAGGGTACGTCCTTGAGACGGTCCTCGTTGACGATCCTTCGAAACGCGTCCTCGCCTATCTCGCCCATGCCAATGTGGGCGTGTTCGTCCTTGCGGCTGTCGAAGGGATGCTTGGAATCATTGAGGTGCACGATATGAAGGTGCTTGAGGCCGATGACGTCGTCGAGCTCGTCGAGCGTGTCGGCAAGGCCCTCCTCGGTATGTATGGGGTACCCTGCGCAGAACGCGTGGCACGTGTCGAAACAGATGCCGATGCGACCGAAGCCGTGGCCCGAGCGTTCGACCATTTCATTGAGCTCGGAAAAGGTGCGTCCCAGTGTCGAGCCCTTGCCGGCGGTGTCCTCGAGAAGCAGCGTCGTGCCCTCGGGTATCTCGAGCCTGTCCAGGCCCTCGGCGATGCGGGATAAGCCCTCATCCGCGCCCCATCCGCCGGTGGCGGCGCCTGGATGGAACACATAATACTCGATCCCGAGCTGCCCCGTGATGTCAAGCTCGGTCTGCAACGCGTCGAGCGAGCGCTCGTAGACGTCGTCGTTTTTCGTTCCGAGATTGATGAGGTAGGTGCCGTGCACGACATACGGGCGCTGGTCGGCCTCCGTGCGAAGGCTTCTGAATCGGGACGCCTCCTCCCGCGAGGGGGCCTCGGCCTTCCACGTGCGCGGAGAGGAGGAAAAGATCTGTCCGGCGTTGCCCCTGACCTCGCGCTGGCGCCCAATGGCGTTGCTCACGCCCCCGGCAATGGATACGTGTGCGCCTATGCGCTTCATTCGAGATCTTCTCCGATCTTTCCGACATAGTTCACGAGGAGCTTGTCGTAGTAATACGTGATGAGGAGCATGAGCTGGTCGTAGTCGCTCTCGCCTGCCATGCACACGACGCCGTTTTCCGTGAAGACGCCGCGCCACAGCTCGACGAGGAGCTTGAGGAGCTCGATGTCCTTGAGCTGGCGCCACTCCTTGCTGTCAAGCAGGTACTCGATGTTTATCATCGGCATCTCGAAGGTGCACTTCGTCCAGCCGATGCGCTCGTTGTAATCGATGGCGAAGTGGTTTGCAAAGAACAGCCGTTCGAAGAGGAGTGCGACCTCGACTGCCCTGTCGTCGTCATCCTTCTGGTACGCATGCGCCCATTTCGTCTTGTTCTCCTCCGTGATGAGAGAAAGCGCCTTCTCATCATTGATGACAGCAGTTATCATCAGGCAAATCTCATGGGTCTTGAACTTCCTTTTCTCCATTGTGACCACATGGATACTATGCGCATCTCTCTTTATATTTTTCTGTTTTGCGAAGCGGCGCCGCACACCTTTTTGGGCAAGAAGAAGCGTTTATGAATGCGATAACCTAATATATGCACCGGTGCGAGACCATTATGTGATACGATGAACTCTATCAAACACAAGGTGGTAGTGCTCAGCGGCAAGGGTGGCGTAGGCAAGACGATGATCGCGGCAAACGTCGCATACGAGCTCTCCAACATGGGCTATGCCGTGGGACTGCTCGACGCGGACATCAACAACGGCACCATCGGACACGTCCTCGGAGTGACAGACCAGCAGCCCAAGGTGGTCGACGACAAACTCGTCCCCGTACAGGTGACGCCCCATCTCAGGGTGATGACGATGGACCTTGTCACCGAGGAAACGGACACGCCCCTCATCATCAAGAAGGACGCCAAGAAGAAGGCCATCGACCAGTACACGCGAAACATCGCGTGGGGCGACCTCGACTTCCTCATCGTCGATCCGCCGACAGGCATTGGCGAGACGGTCTCGGAGATCGTCGAGGCAGTGGGGCCAAAGGCCGCGCTCATCGTCACGACGCCCCAGGAGATCGCGCTGAAGAAGACGAAAAAGGCGATCACGTTCGCTCGCAAGCACGACCTCCTTGTCATCGGGCTCGTGGAGAACGTCAGCAGCGTTTCATGCCCCGAATGCGGCACAGAGCTCCTTCCCAAGAATGAGACGACTGCCGAGTACATCGCCATGGAGATGGGCATACCATACCTTGGCAGCATACCGTTCTCGGAAAAGTTCATCCAGGCAGGGAACGAGGGACACCCCTTGACAGAGGCGGCCGCACACACCGATGCGTTCGAGAAGTTCAAAAACGTCGTTCGATTCGTCAAGATATTCCTCGAGGGGTAAGAAGAGGGGAAGAGCCATGTTCGATGAGGAACCGCGCGAACGAAACGCGACATGCAGCGTGTATGTCGACACCAGGCTGGCTGAGGGGATACCACGCGCAAAGTGCGCCCTGTGCAAGGGGCGGTTCTACTGCGGCCACGTCCCATGTCCCCTCCTGTCCTCGATACGCATCGACTTCAACACGCCGCCCGTGTTTTCCAGCCGGGTCGAGGACGGCGTGCGCGACATCATCATCGACCAGCTCGAGCCCGATACGCTCTCGGTGGTCGTGGGGCCGTGCGAGGTCGTGGGGGACCGCGAGGAGCGGTTCGAACAGCTGCGCCGAAGCGTGACGGCAACGATGGAGCGCGAACGCATCGATCCCGGCCTCCTTCGCTCCATCGCGCTCTCGATCGACACGCCGCGCGTGGCGCTGGACATCGACCATCATTCGTTCAGGACAATCCCGTCTTTACCGCCGTCGATGAGCCGCGCCCCAACCCCTGCGAGCCGCACGCCCTCGCGTGCGAGGAGCAGACGCTCCAGTCCACATGGCGGCCCGACGCCGACGAGCCTGCGCCGCAGGCGCTTGCGAACGCGTATCTCAAGGGGGTCGATCCCGAGCACCTGTGCAATCGCTACGCCCTCGGGCTCCTCGCCGACGGCCAGCCCATGATGCCTACGTCATGGGCCAGGACGACGATCTATGACATATGCTCCTCCGAGCTCATGCGCCGCATCAAGCGCTACCCCCTCATCGAAGAGGCGGAAGTGGTGGCCACGAAATGGCTTGGTATGAACATCGCATTCGTGCTCATGCCCCGCCCGTGGGAGTTCGAGCTCATAGAGGTCCTGCCTCCGACATACATCTGGGCGCTTGGTGCCGAGGAGACGATATCGGTGCATGAGCATGAGACATACCGCGGAGCGTCCGACCAGGCGCTGCGCGGCTCTGGCCCCTACTATGCGTGCAGGCTTGCCGCCGCAGAGATCCTTCACGCGCGCGGCAGGCAGGCCGCGGTGATGGCGCTCGAGGTGCCAGACGAGGGAACATGCCTTCCGATGGGCGCAAAGTCGATGCGCCAGGGCCTCAAGACGGTTTCGTCGCAAGGCACGTTCAGGCAGGATAGCGACGCCATAGGACATGCCTGCGAGTTGACGGGCGTCGACGCGCCGCTTGTCTACGCCCATTCGATGACGGCCACGCAGGACACCCTCGCGCGCTGGTTCTAATCGGGCCCGATAGGCATCGGGTGGTCGATGCGAGGACCGAGGCACGAAAGACCCCATTTTAGAAGGAGCGGCGAGAACACGATCGTCGAAAGTGACACGATCACGACAGCGAAGAAGATCTCCTCCCCTATTATACCACTTGCAAATCCATAGCCCCAAAGCGCGAGCTCGAGCGAACCGCGTCCGACATGCCAAGGCCAACGAGCGCGGAACGTTCCTTCGCGAGTCCCATGATGCGGGCGCCGATGCCGCATCCCGCTATCTTGCCGATGAAGGCAAAGGCGGCAACAACGGCGATGAAGTCGTCGGCGAGGGTGTCAAATGCTACTAAAGGCTACGATGTCGAGGGCAAACGACCCAAAACATATGCCGACGATAAGCTCGGCGGCGACGGGAGATGCCATATCGAACAAGGGGCTCGCCGCCTACCTTGGCCACAAGAAGAAAGAGTACTATTTCAGTGAGCGCTATCACGGTGCTCTCCCTTGAGCGCAGAGTGGATGGCAGCCGCCTTCCGGGCCACATCGAGCGCATCGGCGCCGAGGATGTAGATGCAGGGTTCGATGCCAAAATCGCCTTCGTCGACGATGCAATCGGTATGCTCGTCGATCCCCCCGATGTCAAGGCGCTCCTCGCGACGCGGCGCGAGGTAGACCGACATGCCATGCCCCCTGCACGCTGCAACGATCGCGGGAGAGTGGCGGATGTTGAGAAGCGAGCGTATGGCCGGCACGGACTCATGGATGCGAAGCAAGAACCCCGTCGTGTGTCTCGAGGCGTTGAACTCGGGGTCCGTGGGGCTCACGAGCCTGCCACGAACAACGATGAGGCGGCCCGGCACCGATGCCACGTCCTGGGGGCCTACCGGATCGGGGGTGCACATCGCGATGTTCGAGCGCACCTGAGGGATGAGTTCGACGATGTTCTCGTCGATGAGCATCTCCACAGCGCGTGAGATGGTATGAAGCACCATGTTTCGCGGATTTGACGACCTGCCGAGATTGAGGCAGGCCCTGCACTCCTCGATGTCGCTTGCCGACTTGTGCAGGCCGCAGAGCTTGAGAGACTCGCGCCATGTGAGGCAGTGCGAGCACAAAAGCCGCGTTCCCTCACCCGGTTGCTCGAGCACTTCGGCGATCTCGCGGGCAAGGGCATCGATATCGTCCTGGATCGGGTCGTCGAGGCGCTTGATTGCACCGGAAGCATACTTTGAGACCATTGCCTGTGTGATGCCGAGAAGCTCGGCTGCACGGCTCTGGGAATACCCCTTTTCCTTGACCAATATCTTTGCAACAGCCTGTCGAACAGCGGGAAGCACGCGTTCGCCAACGAGGATACACGGGGGCCTGATATACATCAC
>DSAJ01000036.1 GCA_011372835.1 Methanomicrobia archaeon
AAAAGTACAGGTGTCTATACTGAATACGCATCTGGAAACCTGGCATGATCACTTAGGTGTGGTGTGTCTGGGGCACCGTTTGCCTTAACTGATTTTTTGATAATTATCTTGCTATCTTGTTCATTTCTTTTTTGATAATAATGCTTCTATCCCTTCTTAGATTGATTATTATATTGACATTGTATTAAAAAAAATGTTGTATATTTTTTAATAATTTCATTATAATAAGAATAGATAAGTATATATACTATTTTGATGTAAAAATTCATAGTTTATGAGGTGAATGCCTTGAAACGACTTATGATCGTATCGATATTTATTATATCCCTATTTGTGACAGCTTTGACACCATTGGCTGCTTCTGGTGAAGTATGGGTGGATCCAAGTGGAACTGATGCCCCTGGTAATGGAAGTATATCTTCACCATATCAGACGATCGGATATGCGTTATCCCAGGTCGGACAAAATGCTGTCGTTCATGTAAATCCAGGTACTTATCATGAATCTATTGCCATTCCGGAGGGAACTGGAGTTATAGGGGCTGACAGGGATACGGTGATTATCGATAGTTATGGATACGGAATGAGCTCTGTCACCATGACTGCTGCTACGTCCTTCATAGCCAACTGTACCTTACTTAACTCAAGTGGATATGGAGTTCATTTCTTGCCATTTTTTTCTGGCGTACATGGAGGGGGAACGGTGATTAATTGCCTCATCACCAATGTCCATGTAGGCATTATAATGGAGGCATCCCTTGGAACGTATGATGTCAACATCATAGACACCGTTATAACAAATACACAAAATGATGGGATGCATTTTCCAGTATATGAAAATAGTTCGTTAACAGCACTCATTGACAACTGCATCATAGAGAACAACAACTCCACCAACGATGGCATTGATATCGATATCGAAGGATATGCCGACATCACCATCTCTCCAACTCCATCATCCGCAACAATGGCGACGACGGCCTCTCGTGCGACTTTGAGGGAGGCGAATCGAGCGGGGGTAGCGGAACCCTTCGTCTGGATTCTAACATGTGCTACTCGAACAAAGAGGATGGATTCGAGCTGGAAGTTGATTCACAAAACGCTAATGGAACGTTTGTAGTTGTGAACAATATCATTCGCGGCAATCAGGATGGGCTCAGCCTTGAAAGTGTTCCTGAACCATTGGGCGCGACATATATCGTGTCCAACAACACCATTGCATACAACCATTATGATGGCATATACGTCTATGGCGATGCTTCCTTCACGTTCTGTAACAACATACTATACAACAACGGATCGTTCATCGTTCCGGCCAATGGGAAGCTTGGTCCCTCGTCGGACTACTATGGCATAGACTTCGGGTCCGACCAGGGTACATTCTACCTTTCGCATAATTGCTACTTCGGAAACTATGACGGAGCATATGGGATGCTCCCAGCAGACATCACCCTCATAGGTGAGCTCTATGCAAACCCCCTTTTCGTTGCACCGTGGGACGATAATTATCTCTTAGGGACTCAATCACCGTGCTTGGATGCGGGGATCCCGACCTCTGCCCCAACGTTTGGCTCCGTGATCTCAGACATCAGGGGCGTGTCACGCCCCCAGGGGAACGCATACGACATTGGCTGTTATGAGATGGTCCAATCCTCGTGGAGCCCCATATCCACTAAACCACTCCTCACGCACAATCTCACCATGGCAACACAATTATGGACATGCGTGCAGGACGCGATCGAGGGAAACGATGATCTTGGTCCCGAGGCCGAGGAATTGATGGACGTCATACAGGACCACATGGCGCAAGCGGAGACCATCTCGAACCCCGTCTATGCGAGTGGCAAGCTTAGAAAGGCAATTTCCCTCATGGAGCAGTTGAACGAGATTCTCGAGTGCGGGTGCACCGCATAGGCGCACCTTTCATTCTTTTTTTCCATATGGCCGCAAATCTTCCATTTTTAGCAAACATTTTAAATTTACACACGCTACATCTGTATAAATGATGAGAGATTCCCGGCTGAGCCTTGGCTATGATGAGGATCTTGAGTTCTGATTTTACATGAGGTAGTGCCATGATCGATGAGAGCGACAAACAGATCATACGAGTCCTGAACAAGGACGCGCGCCTATCGTATCGAGAGATCGCGCAGATGCTCAACCTCTCCGTGGGTACGGTGTCGCACCGCATCAAGCGGATGGAGGAAAAGGGCATCATCAAGGGATACGTCCCCTCGATCGATCCGGAAAAGGTCGGCTACGAGCTTCGTGCGATCATCTATCTCAACATATCGAAGGGCAAGATGCGCGACGTGGAGGAACAGATCGTCGGCTACAACAACATCGTCGGCGTCTACGACGTCACCGGCGACTTCGATGCCGTGGTGATAGGCCGATTCGTCAACAGGCGGCAGCTCAACGACTTCGTCAAGGAGATCCAGACGATCGAGTACGTCGAGCGCACCAACACGTCTGTTATCCTAGAAGTCCTCAAGGAGGACATCCTCGTCGACATCTAGCGCTTACTTTCCTTGTAGAGCAGCGCTGAGTAGAAGAGCGCACCTGCCAGTATGAACAGCGCGGCGGTGATCTCGGGCAGCGCGCCTGCGGTACCTGGCCACGGGAGCGCCCACATGACGCCTGCAAGCAGCCCTGCAGCAAATGGCATGGCGCCACGGTTTCTTGCTCGCCTTATAAGTGCGCATCCGCCCATCACCATGTAGGAGATGGGCACGAGCGCAAAGAACAGCACTGAGACCACGTAGTGTATCCTTCCCGCATCCTCGGTGAAGACACCGATACCCATGAGCGCGCAGGCGCCGGCCATGAACACCAGGGCGCCGATGCGAGACGGCGCATAATGGCGATAATAGCTGTAGACGCCGCGGGCGAGCACGAGCGCAAGCACCCCCGATATGAAGAGCCCTGCGTTGAACGGCAGCGCCGAGCCCTCATGCACGCCGAGGTCGCTTAACCAGTTGTGCTGCCAGGAAAACCACCTCGTCGCGCGCGATATGGCGATCGCTATGGCGCCGAGTGATACGAATGGCGTTGCGAATCCGCACCAGGCGGCGATGCCATATACTGATCGTTGGTCCATAAAAAAAGATAGAGAAAAGAAGTTTAAAAAAGCTATCACTTGTAGAGCTTTGTCCTGTGCCTGTGCATCTCGACGAGGTCATAGAGCATGGCGTATCCCGCCGAGCGTCCTCCGGCACCCGGTCCCATGACGGTGACCGTGTTGGTGGTGTCGGTCTCGAAGACGAGCGCGTTTGTCACATCGTGCACATGGTAGAGCGGGTCGGTCCTGTCGACCTTCTCGGGCCCCACGCGGGCCTTGAGCCGGCCGTTGTCAAACACGAGCGAGCTCACCGACTTGATGCGCTTGCCTTCATCTCGCGCCGCCCTGACGTCCTCGAGCGTCACGCCGCGGATGCCCTGCATGTCGACGTCCTCAGGTGTTATCGGCTCCTTCAAGATGTTGTTTGCCATGATGACAAGCTTTGCGCACGCATCCCATCCGTCGATGTCGCTTGACGGGTCCGACTCGGCATAGCCCTTTCCCTGAGCGAGGGCGAGCGCGTCGTCAAACTCCATGGCCTCGGTCTCCATGCGCTCGAGCATGAAGTTGGTCGTGCCGTTGAGGATCCCGCGAATCGAGAAGAATCTGCTTGCCGGAAGCCCGTTGAGCGCAAGCGATATGGCGGGCGTGCCCGAGAGGATCGTGCCCTCGTAGCCGTAGTAGACTCCGTTTTTCTGTGCGATCGATTCGAGCTCCTTGTAGGCGATCGCCGGGGGTGCCTTGTTGGTCGAGATGAAGTGCTTGCCGGCAGAGAGCGCGCGTCGGGCGTGCTCGAGGCCGACGCCCCCCGTCTTGAGATTCGTGGGGGTGGCCTCGAAGACCACGTCGACGTCGGGCAGGCCGATGACCTCAAACGACGTCATGTCGCGTGTCCCGTTGAGCTTGCCAGATGATGGCCCCTCTGTAAGGACCGTTTCGAGGTCGAGCCCCTCCGGGTCGTAGATCGATCCGCGCATCTTGTCACAGACCGCCACGACGTCGTAGGTGAGGCCGTAGTCGGATTCGAGTACCGCGCGCTTCTCGTCTAGGAGCTTCAAGAGGCCGCTCCCGACGACACCGAGCCCAATCATTGCGAGTCGAAGCTTTTCCATTTGAATCGTCCCGGATCACACGTACTTCTTTTCCGCGAGCAGCTCGGCGTTAAGGATCGATGCGCCGACAGCGCCGCGGATGGTATTGTGGCCCATCACCACGTACTTGAACTTGTGAGGGGCGACCTTCTCGATGCGCCCGGCGGTCACGGACATGCCGTTTCCAAGGTCGCGGTGCATGCGCGGCAGGGGCACGTCGCGTATCTCGATCGGGCGCTTTGGCGCCGAGGGGAGGTTGAGCTCCTGCGGGAGTCCCGAAAACGTTCGGAGCGCCTCGGTGAACTCCTCGACGGAGGGGTCCTGCTCGAGCTCGATGAAGATCGATTCCGTGTGTCCGTCGATGACGGGGACGCGGGTGCACAGCGCCGAGACACCGAACTCTGCATAGTTGATCTTGTTGCCATCGAACGTACCAAGGAGCTTCATGGGCTCTGTCTCCATCTTGCTCTCCTCCTTGCCGATGTAGGGGATCACGTTGTCGAGGATGTCCATCGACGACACGCCGGTGAAGCCGGCGCCGGAGACCGCCTGCATCGTCGCCACCTTGACGTCGCGGATGCCAAACGCGTCAAGCAACGGCTTGAGCGAGAGGACCATGACGATGGTGGAGCAGTTGGGGTTGGTGACAAGCGAGCCCTTCCAGCCCTTCTGGCGCTGCACGTCGATGAGCGCCAGGTGGTCCGGATTGACCTCGGGTATGAGCAGGGGGACGTCCTCGTCCATGCGGTGTGCGGCCGAGTTCGTCGCCACTGCGATCTCCTCGGCGAGCTGCGCCTCCACAGTCCCTGCCACGTCGGCGGGCAGTGCGGAAAACGCGATGTCGATGTCGTAATTGTCAAGAAGGGCCCGTGACGTCTCCTCGATGGTCATGTCAAGGATCTCATCAGAGTATTCGAATCCCAGCGCGTTGTCTCCGTACCTCGTTCCAGCCGTCCTCTTTGAGGCTGCGATACATTCTACATCAAACCATCTGTCCTCACTCAGCATTTTCACGAAACGCTGACCGACCATTCCGGTCGCACCTAGAACTGCTGCTTTCAGTTTCATCTTATTCACCTACTAGTGTTCTCATTGTGTCCATGTCGCCGTTCACGGGATCCATGATCTGTATCGAGTCGATGACCACGTTGGGGTCCTTCAACCCGTGTCCCGTGGTGACGAGGACTGTCGTCTCATCCTCGTCTATCGCACCATGCCCCTGCAGTTTGAGGAGCCCTGCGACCGACGAGGCGGACGCTGGTTCTACGAATATGCCCTCGCGCGATGCGAGGGTACGCTGGGCTGCCAATATTTCATCGTCTGTGACCGACTCCATCAGTCCGCCCGACTCGCGGACCGCGTTGATCGCCTTTTGCCAGCTGACGGGGTTGCCGATGCGTATCGCCGTTGCCACCGTCTCGGGCGATGCCTCCGGGATGAGCTCGGAGAGCTCCTCTGCGAACATGCGGACCATGGGCATCGAGCCCTGCGCCTGTATGCCCGTCATCACGGGCAGGCGGTCGATGAAGCCCGCAGCTTTGAGCTCCTTGAATCCCTTCCAGATGGCCGATATGTTGCCGGCGTTGCCCACCGGGAGTATGATGCGGTCGGGCACCTCCTGGAGTTGGTCGAATATTTCATACGCTATCGTCTTTTGGCCTTCAAGCCTGTATGGGTTAATTGAATTGAGCAGATAGATGTTGAATCGCCGCGAGGCCTCCATCACCGCCTCGAGCGCCTGGTCGAAGTTGCCCTTGATGGGGATCACCTTGGCGCCGTAGACGATCGCCTGGGCGAGCTTGCCAAGGGCGATCTTGCCCGACGGGATCATCACATAGCACGAGAGTGCGGCGTGCGCCGAGTATGCCGCAAGCGACGCCGACGTGTTCCCGGTGGATGCGCAGGCGACCTTCTTCATGCCCAGCTCCATCGCCTTGCTCACGCCCACCGTCATGCCGCGGTCCTTGAACGAGCACGTGGGATTCTCGCCCTCGTTTTTCACATAGAGGCGGCGGTAGCCGATGTCGCGCTTGAGATTCTCGGCAGGGTAGAGGGGCGTGCCGCCCTCGTTGAGCGAGGCGCGCCGCCTGACGGGGAGGAACGGCTGGTACTTCCAGACCGACATGTTGTTCCCGTCGAAGATGTTTTTGGCCCCGTCGAGGTCGATGACGGCCTCGAGTATCGAGCCGCACGAGCAGCGGTAGACGATCTCGTCCGGTTCGTATCGGTTCCCGCATGAAATGCATTGTAAATAGTGCATGGATATCATCACTCCAGGGCGACGACCTGCGCTCCCGATCCCACCATGGTGAGGTAGGTGGATGAGCCGATGCCCTTGTCTGCGAATGCGTTGGCTATAGCGTCTGCTATCTCCTTTTTATGTGTGTTGGTGGTCACGGCAAAGACCGTTGGACCAGACCCCCCGAGCGAGAATGCGAGCGCCCCGGCGTCAAGCGCTGCCTGTCGGGCCTCGTCGTAGCCGTTGATGAGCGCCTTGCGGTACGGAACGGAGAGTTTGTCGTCGAGTGCGACCGAAAGTCCCTCGTAATCGCCGTTCATGAGGCAGTAGATGACATATGAGCCCATGGCGACGTTGGAGACCGCGTCCTGGAGCGCTACCTTGTCGGGAAGGATCGCACGTGCCTGGCGGGTGCTTACCTCGATGTCGGGCAGCACCGCCACGATGTGGAGGTCCGTAGGATGGATATTGATGACGTTGAAGGGATGAAGCGACACGATCGACGTGAAGCCGCCCAGATAGCTTGGCACCACGTTGTCTGCATGCGGATTGCCCGACGAGATGCGCTCGCCCTCTGCCGCTGCGAGCACGATGTCCTCGGCGACGATCTTGTCGCAAAGCGCTGCCGCGGCGAACGCTCCGGCAACGCTCGACGCGCCTGAACTGCCCATCCCGCTTGCGGGGCGTATCCCCTTGGTGACGCGCATGTCGAAGTGGACGCCGGCGCAGTAGCGGTCAAGGACCTGCTGCGCCGCATACGAGGCGACGTTCTCGTTGACGTCGGTGGGAAGCGAGTCCATGTTCGACGTGACCGTCGACGGACCGTCGGTAAGCGAGATCTCGACCGTGTCGAAGGGCTCCTCGAGCGCCACGCCGTAGACGTCAAATCCCGGTCCGAAGTTGGCAAGCGTCGCAGGCGCGCGTACCTTGACGTAGGTGTTCATGCTGATGCCCTCTTCGATGGTGAGAGGAACTCGTCGTGCAGCGCCGTCACTGCGCTTTGCATGTCGCCCTCGAGGATGGCGACGTTGATGGACACTTCAGAGGATCCCTGCGAGATCATCATGTTGTTGACGCCCTGGGCGGCGACGGCCTTGAAGAATCGTGCCGCCATGCCCGCCGTCTCGCTCATCCCCTCGCCGACGATGCTGACGACGGAGATGCCGTCGATGACGTTGAATCGTTCATAATACTGGCGAAGGAGAAGCTTTTTGACCGTCTTGACGTCATCGGACGGAACGACGAACGACACGTTGGCCTGGGACGAGCCCTGGGTGACCATCATGACGTTGATCTGGCCCTCCTCCATGCTGTGGAAGATCTCCTTCATGACGCGGGCGGCCTTGCCGATGCCGTACCCCTTGATCTCGACGATGGAGGCATCCTTGAATATCGATATCGATTTGACCACCTTGCGCTCGCCCTCGCGCGCGGCGCGGATCAGCGTCCCCGGCGAGTCGGAGAACGTGTTCTTGATAAGTATCGGGATCTTCTTGCGCTTTGCCGCCTCGAGCGTCTTGGGGTGGATGACCTTGGCGCCAAAGTAGGCTAGCTCCATCGCCTCCAGGTATGAAAGCTCGTCGAGGAGGTAGGCATCCTCCACGAGGTGCGGGTCGCACGACATGACGCCGTCGACATCCGTCATGATCCATACCTCCTTGGTGTGGAGCACGTCGCCGAAGATGGCGGCGGAGTAGTCCGAGCCGCCGCGGCCAAGCGTCGTTCGCTGGCCGTTGGCGCTTGCGCCGATGAATCCGGTGATGATGGGGATGATGCCCTGCTTGAGCAATGGTTCGATCTTCTCGTGCGCACGCTCCTCGGTCTTCTCGAAGTCGACCGTGGCGTTCATGAACGCCGCGTCGGTGACGACGACCTCGGCCGCGTCGATGTTGTCGCTCTTGACACCGCGCGCCTTGAGCCCGCGAGAGACGATGAGCGTCGAGAGGCGCTCGCCGAACGAGACGATGTGGTCGAGCGAACGGGGCGTGACCTCGCCGACGTAGAAGACGCCGGTAAGGATCTTTTCAAGCTCCATGAGCATCTCGTCGATCTCGAGGATCGTCTGCATCTTGAGCTTGGTGTCGGGGATGACGTCGCACGCCTCGTAGTGCTTTTCCTTGAGCTGCAACAGCGTGTCCTTGGGACGCTTGTAAAGGGCGCTTCGTCCGGCGTAGAGCAATAGGTTCGTGACTCCCGATATGGCCGAGAGCACGACGACGACCTCGCCGTATTCTTCATGGGCCTTAATTATCTTGTCTATTGC
>DSAJ01000034.1 GCA_011372835.1 Methanomicrobia archaeon
CCATAAGGCGGGCCTTCAGTTTATTTTTTACAAATTGTTTTCAACTAGTGGCACGGGATGTCTTTCCCATGGCGCGGGGGGGCGTGACGATGCTTACATGCATCAAAACATTCACCGGGCCCATAATTGTACGTTTTGGGCAATATCTGCTGAAATCGCGGCTTTGCCCATATGGCCTACCACTCCTCGCCTTCGAATGCAATCTGCGTTGACGATAACAGAACATCAGGCGCGAATATGAATTGGCGTACACGATTCATCCCTGATGAATTGATGTCCCGCGCAATCCCTTAAGAGCAAAACCCCAAACTGCAAAAGTTATTTAAATAGTAGCAAATTAGGTCTATTGCCGGTGTGTAGGATAGCCTTACCAATCGATAGCAACATTTTCTGTGGTGAGGATTTTTGAAGAAAAAGGACGTTCTGATCAAGATAAAACAGGAAGAGGAACGCAACAAGGAACGAATCCGTGAAGCGGAGCAACGGCGGGACAAAATGATCGAATCGGCCCGTCTTGAGGCTCACAAGATTCGAGAGGAAGCCGAACAGAAGGCAGCGCGCCTCTATCGTGAAGCCCTAGAGGAGTTCGAACAGGAACGAACCCAGGAAGAACAGGCGCTCATCGAGGAACAGGAAGCACGCCTCGAGGAGATGCGGGCGCATTCCAGGTCTCGCATGGACGAGGCAGTCTCGCAACTGGTAGAAGAGTTCGAGAGGTATATCAATGCTCAAGCCGAAGAAAATGAATAAGGTCCTCATCGTTGGCAGCAAGGACGTCCTTGAGAGCACGATCAATACGCTCTACGACCTCAGAATTATCCATATTATAGATTATCAGGGCGCGGAAGAAGGGTTCGAGATCGGAAAACCGATCAAGAAAACCTCGCTTTTCAGTGAATACGTCCTCTCACTACGGGCGCTCAAGGACGTGCTCAACCTTTCCGACAAGAGCGCGGACCGGGAGATGAAGGACTTCGAGTTCTCAAAGGAGTTCCGGGAGCGCCTCGACCACCTCGAGAACGAGGTCATGAAGAAGAGAAAAAAGCTCGAGGACATCCAGATACTCCTTTCTGACATCGAGAAGATCGATGACGTCGGCGAGCTCAAGAAGCTTGGCCTCTCTGAGGACGTAAACAGCATCATGCTCGACCTCATCAACTCCAAGGAGAACCTCATCAAGGAGAAACAGGAGCTCGAGGACGAGCTCAAGCACATCAACGAGGAGTACCGGAACTTCATCGTCACCGCAGAGGACTTCCTCTCACGAGAGATAGAAAAGGCGGAGACGCCGCTTCGGCTCGCCACGACGGAAAACACGTTCGTCATCGAGGGATGGATGCCCTCTGACAACATCGAGCACGCCCGCGAGGAGCTGCAGAAATCGACTGGTGACAAGGTGCATGTCGTCGAGCTCGACGAGGTCGAGGATGGCATGCCCACCTATGTCGAGACGCCAAAGCCGTTCAAGCCCTTTGACACGCTTGTTGACATGTTCTCGACGCCAAACTACGACGAGATATCTCCAACGCTCCTTATCGCGTTCACATTTCCGCTGTTTTATGGGTTCATGCTCGGCGACTTCGGATACGGTCTCTCATTGTTTGGCCTCGTGCACATCCTGAGGAGAAGGATGCACACGCCTGGCTGGCAATCGCTCCTCAACATGATGGCGTATGTGAGCTATTTTACCATGTTCTTTGGGCTCTTTTATGGCGAGTTCTTCGGCGCCGAGATCTATCACGTGCTTGGCATAGACAACATAGCAGGATTACATCTCCCCATAGCCCACCGGCTCGAGGAGATCGTTCCCCTGCTTGCCGCCAGTGTCGGCATAGGCGTCCTGCACATCACAGCGGGATATATCATCGGATTCGTGAACGTCTACAGGACCGAGGGGCTCAAACACGCCGTGCTCGAGAAGGTGTCGTGGATCGGCATATTATACTGCATCATCGGATTCCTGCTCCTCCCCGACTACATCATTCCGCTCGGCGCCGCACTCGTTGTGTTCTCTGTGATGATGATGCTCGGTGAGGGAATGATAGGGTTGCTTGAGATTTTCACGCTCATCTCGCACCTGGTATCGTATACGCGACTGCTGGCTGTCGGGCTCTCGTCCGTCGGCATAGCGCTTGCGATCAACAAGATCGCATTCGACCTGCTCCTGCCAAACGGCATCTTCTACGCCATCCTCGGCGTACTGCTGCTTGTGATGGGGCACACGCTCAATCTGGCACTTGGCATCATTGCATCGTTTTTGCACTCGCTTCGTCTGCAATATGTCGAGTTCTTTACAAAGTTCTACAAGGGTGGGGGCATCAAGTTCACCCCCTTGGGCATAAGAAATGAGGAGGTGTAACACGTGGCAGACTTAACAACTGGTCTTATAGCACTCTCGGCCGCACTCGCGGTGGGTCTCACAGGATTTGCATCAGCCATAGCCGAGAGGCAGATAGGCTCGGCAGCCGTCGGGGCGATGGCCGAGAAGGAGGAACTCTTCGGCAAGGCGCTGCTCCTTACCGTCATACCCGAGACCATCGTAATCTTCGGCCTGGCCGTAGCCCTTATATTGCTCTTCGTGGTCCTCCCCGGACTGTGATAGTGATGGCACTGGAAAACGTACTTGAACAGATACGGGAAGAAGGCAAGCATCAGGCGAAGGAGATAATCGACGAAGGGAAGAGAACGGCTGACAACATCGTCACCCAGGCCCGTGCCGAGGCCGAGGAGATGATGAAGGAGAAAAAGCACGCGATCGAACGAGAGGTTGAGGAACGAAAGGACGTACGGCACTCGCAGCTCAAGATGCGCTATCAGCGACGCCAATTGAAGCTTGAAAAAGAAATATTGGATGAATGCTGGGAACGGCTCAAGGCCAACGTCAAGGACATCGATGACGAACGAAACAGTGACCTGCTCAACAAGCTGCTCCACGTGGCGCACGCGACACCCGTCTTCTCGATCCGGTCCGTCGTCCCAGGGAAACGCATCCACGAGGAGTATACGAAGGAACGCCCCTTCTACGTCTACAGCAATGAGCGAGACAAGGACATCGTCCTTGACCTCTCGGACCTCGAGTTCGGCGGTGTCATCGACTGCACCGGAGGCGTCATCGCGGAGGCGGAGACGGGAAACTGGCGTGTGAACCTCACCTACGACGTCATCCTGGAAGAGGTGTATGAGACGGCGCTCATCACCGTGTATCAGATCCTGCTGGGTGAAGGCGCACATGGATGACGACAACATCTCATACCTCAATGCTCGCGTCTCGGCGATGAAGTCAAAGCTCCTTCCGCTCATGACCTATCAGAAGATGCTGCTCATGGAGCTTCCCGAGATCACGCGCTACATCAGCGAGGGCGAGTATCACGAGGACGTGACAGAGCTTGCAAAGAGCTTTCGCGGCGTCGACCTCATCGAGTATGCGCTCAATCTCAACCTTGCCCGCACGTATCAAAAGCTCATCACGATCTCGGAGGGCATGTTGCACGAGCTCATCGTCGGCTATATGCAACGCTGGGACATATCGAACATCAAGGCGATACTGCGGGGACTCCAGTCCAGCACGTCGGAAGGGGAGATAGCAGAGACGCTTATACCGGTCGGTTCGCTCTCCTTTTCGTATCTGCTCTCGCTCACGCGAAAGGACTACGAATCGGTGAAAGGCGAGTTGGAGAAGAAAAAGATACTACCTGCGGGATACGAATCGCTCCAGGAGCTCGAGACGGAGCTTGACAGGAGATATTACCAGGACCTCATCACGCTTGCAGACGATGCGGGCGAGGAAATGCTCGTCTCGTTCCTCAGGCGCGAGGTCGACATGAGAAACATCAAGATCATGCTGCGCCTCGTGCACGAGGGGGCCGACTTCGAGCTCATTCGAAGGGAGCTCCTCCCTTCAGGAAACAAGGTGACGCCCGCGACATGCGAGAAGTTCAAGGGATTGACATTCGAGGAGGTCGTCAAGAAGATAAACGGGCTCTACCATGGCTTCGAGCTCAGGCCCGACGAACCGCTGACCATCATGGAGCAGGACGTGGACAAGCAGCACATCCTCTACGGGGAGAAGATATCGCACCTCCACATGTTCACACCGCTGATGGTGCTCGGATTCATACTCAGGAAGTATCAGGAAATTGTCAACTTACGTCTCATAACAAGGGGAAAACAGCTTGAAATCCCCTCAGAAACGATAGAGAGGATGCTGGTGGTATGATGGACATCGTCGTCATCGGTGAAGAGAGCTTCACCATAGGATTCCGTCTAGCCGGGGTCAAGCGAAGCATCTATGCACAGTATCCGGAAGAGTACGAAAGGGCACTTGACGGCCTGCTCACCGATGCGACAGCCGGCATCGTCATCATCCCCCACCACATCCTGCATGAACTCTCATCCGCCCTGAGGCGCCGTATCGAGGAGACGACACAACCCGTCGTCTTCCCCGTAGGGGAAAAGCGAAACATCGATATCAAGAATCAGATCATCAAGGTAGTGGGTGTAGATCTATGGAAGTAAGCTTAAGTTCATACTCGTCAAACAAGGAGCCACGCATCTACAAGGTGGCAGGCCCTGTCGTCATAGTGGAGAACCTCAACGGCCGCATGTATGACGTCGTCCTGGTGGGACGCAACAAGCTCATGGGCGAGGTCATCGAGATCGAGGGCAACAAGTCGATCGTGCAGGTCTACGAGGATACGGAGCTCATAAAGCCCGACGATCCCGTGGAAAACACCGGCACGCCGCTCTCGGTCGAGCTGGGTCCCGGTCTCCTCACGTCGATCTACGACGGTATCCAGCGCCCGCTCCCCCTCATCGCCGAGGAGTCGCCGTTTATCAGGCGCGGGGTGGCAATACCTGCCCTTTCACGCGAGAAGAAGTGGACGTTCGTGGCCACCAGGGAAGTGGGCGACACGGTCAAGGGAGGTGACGCGATCGGGTATGTCGATGAGACCGCAAACTTCAGGCACCACATCCTCGTCCCCCCCTATGCGAAGGGGACGATACGCGAGATCGCATCGGGCGAGTTCACGGTCACCGATACCGTGTGCACCCTCGAGGACGGCACGAACCTCACCCTCATGCAGCGATGGCCCGTCAAGAAGCACCGTCCGTTTTACGACAAGCGATGGCCCGACACGGTGCTCGTCACGGGACAGCGCATCCTCGACACGCTCTTTCCCCTCGCCAAGGGGGGAACGGCGGCGATACCGGGTCCCTTCGGGAGCGGCAAGACGATCACGCAGCAACAGCTCGCCAAATGGGCCGACGCTGATGTCATCGTCTACATCGGCTGCGGCGAGCGCGGCAACGAGATGACGGACGTGCTCGTCGAGTTCCCCGAACTCGTCGATCCGAAGAGCGGCTCGCCGCTCATGGACAGGACGGTGCTCATCGCAAACACGTCGAACATGCCCGTGGCGGCCCGTGAGGCGTCGGTCTATACCGGCATCACCATCGCGGAGTACTTTCGTGACATGGGATACGACGTGGCGCTCATGGCCGACTCGACGTCACGATGGGCCGAGGCGATGAGGGAGATATCCTCGCGCCTTGAAGAGCTTCCCGGCGAGGAGGGGTATCCCGCCTACCTCGCGTCGCGCCTGGCCGAGTTCTACGAACGCGCAGGGCGCATCGAGACGCTCTCCGGCGGCGAAGGGTCGGTGACCGTCATCGGCGCCGTATCGCCACAGGGCGGCGACTTCAGCGAGCCGGTCACACAAAATACGCTGCGCGTGACCAAGACGTTCTGGGCGCTTGACGCCAAGCTCGCCAACAGGCGACACTTCCCCGCCATCAACTGGCTGAAGTCGTACTCGCTCTACCAGGACCAGGTAACGCCCACGCTCGAACGTTCGTATCCAGGATGGGTCACCAACATGAAACGGCTCATGGAGTTGCTCTCACGGGAGGATGAGCTCTCAGAGATCGTGCAGCTTGTTGGTTCCGACGCGCTGCCCGAGGACCAGCAGATGACCCTCGAGATCTCGCGCATGGTGCGGGAGTACTTCCTGCAGCAGGACGCGTTCCACGATGTCGACACGTTCTGCCCCCTTGAGAAACAGTACATGATGGTCAATCTCATACTCACGTTTTCAGACAATGCGTACCGCGCCATCGAGCTCAACAAGCACGTCAACGAGATACTTGATCTTCCCTCTAGGCCGATGATCGCGCGGATGAAGTACGAGCGCGATTACGAGGCGTACTCGAAGAAGGTGTCGGCACAGATAGAAAAGGACTTCAACGAGCTCTTCGGCGGTGAGGAGGAATGAAGGAGTACAAGACGATCAACAAGATAGCCGGTCCGCTGCTCTTCGTCGAGAAGACCGAACCGGTGGGATACAAGGAGTTCGTGACGGTCACGCTCTCTAACGGCGAAACGAAGCGAGGACAGGTGCTCGAGACGTCAAAGGACTACGTCATCGTGCAGGTCTTCGAGGACACGCAGGGCATCGACAAGCAAACGTACGTTCACTTTTCCGGCGAGATCATCCAGATGCCCGTCTCTGGCAAGATGCTCGGACGTGTGCTCTCCGGCATCGGAACGCCCCTTGACGGCGGCAGGAAGATCATACCCGAGGACAAGCGCGACATACAGGGCGAGGTGATCAATCCCTACTCGCGCACGCTCCCCGACGAGTTCATCCAGACGGGAATATCGACCATCGACGGCATGAACACGCTCGTTCGCGGCCAGAAGCTCCCGCTCTTCTCGGGTTCGGGACTCCCTCACAACGAGATCGCTCTCCAGATAGCACGCCAGGCCACCGTGACGGGCGAGGAGGAGTCGTTTGCCGTTGTCTTCTGCGCAATAGGCATCACGCAGGAGGAGGCAAAGCAGTTCATCAACGAGTTCGAGCGCACGGGAGCGCTCCAGCGCGGCGTCGTCTTCCTCAACCTCGCTAGCGACCCGTCGATCGAGCGCATCATCACCCCGCGCATGGCGCTGACGACGGCCGAGTTCCTCGCGTTCGACTACGGTTACCACGTGCTCACCATCCTCACGGACATGACCAACTACTGCGAGGCGCTGCTCGAGATCGGTGCCGCGCGAGAGGAGGTGCCAGGCCGGCGCGGCTACCCCGGGTATCTCTACACCGACCTTGCGAGCATCTACGAGCGTGCGGGGCTCATCAAGGACAAGAGCGGCTCCGTCACGCAGCTGCCCATCCTCACGATGCCGGGCGACGACAAGACACACCCCGTCCCTGACCTCTCGGGGTATATAACAGAGGGACAGATCTTTGTCTCCCGCAACCTCTACCGAAAGAACGTCTACCCGCCCATCGACGTGCTTCCATCGCTTTCCCGCCTCATGAACAGCGGCATCGGCAAGGGCAAGACGCGCGCCGACCACAAGGCGCTCTCGGACCAGCTCTACGCAGGATATGCAGAAGGGCTTGACCTTCGCGGCCTTGCCACCATCGTCGGCAAGGATGCGCTCACGTCACGCGACCAGCGCCTCCTGTTGTTTGCCGACACTTTCGAGAAGCGATTCGTCATGCAGGGACGCGACGAGAACAGGTCGATCGAGACGACGCTCGAGCTGGGGTGGGACATCCTGTCGACGCTTCCCGAGGACGAACTGACGAGGATACCGGGCGACATACTCGAGGCGCACTACAGGAGGGAGACAGCTGAAGACGAGGGAGATTAATCCTACCCGCTCCGAACTGCAGGAGATCAAGAAGAAGATAGAGCTCTCGCAGACAGGCTACTCGCTCCTGCGAAAGAAACGCGATGCGCTCATGATGGAACTCTTTTCCGCCATCGAGCGCGCAAAGGACGCACGCTAGGAGCTTGAAAGCGAGTACGACCTTGCACGTGCGAAGATCGCCGAAGCCCAGGCCACCGACGGCATCGCCAAGATCAAGTCGGCGGCATTCGCAAGGACCGACACGCCGCGCATCGTCGTGAAGACGCAAAACATCATGGGCATCGAGGTGCCCCATATAACAGAGACCGCTGTGCAGCGCAAGATCTTCGAGCGTGGCTACGGCATCGGAGGCACGTCCTCGCGCATCGACGAGGCATCGACCCACTACGAACGCGTGCTGGAAAAGGTCATGATCGCCGCCGAGGTGGAGACGATCATCAAGAAGGTGCTCTCCGAGATCGAGAGGACGAAACGAAGGGTCAACGCCCTTGAATACAAGATCATACCCGACCTTCAGGATACGCAAAAGACGATACAGATGCACCTCAACGAGCGTGAGCGCGAGAGCCTTTTCGTCGTGAAACGGATCAAGAAGCAGATGCAGAGCCGCTAGAGCTCCTTAATGTAGACATCGATCACTTCGGGTATCTTTTCCAGCTCCCTTCTGACCTCCTTGACGCCGCAGGGGCATGTCGAGATGTCCAAGAGCTTGGCGGAGGAGTAGACGTTGTTCTCCACGAGGCCGCCCATGCCGAAGAGGATGTTGATACCAAGCCTTCCGAGCACCGCGTCGACGTTGGCGTTGGTGCCTGGCACGTTCTGGAGGAGCACCTTGAGCTCGGCCGTCTTGGTGCTGGGTGTGACGAGGGGTGTGACCGTGACCTCCTTTGAGGTCTTTGATCCCTTGAACGTGATATAATCGCCTTCGTTGACGCCAAGCACCTCAAGCATCTCCGTGGGTATCGTGACCTCCTTTCCACCGACCTTCCTGATAG
>DSAJ01000145.1 GCA_011372835.1 Methanomicrobia archaeon
GCCTTGTACTGTTTCTTCGAGACGCCTAGCTGCTTGAGGATGAACGATGCCGTGAGAACGGGGGGGAACTCGCGTTCCTCGGCGATCTTTAGGAGCGTCTTTCCAGATTCCCACTCCCGTGCCATTCGTTCGCACTGGCGTGCGATGACATGGAAATCCTTTTTCGTCTGTCGCACGATCTTTTGTGAGAGTATGCTGTAGAGGACATCCTCTTGCACCTTAAAATGATGGGAAATTCGGGGTATGTCCCTGACACCTCCCAATCGACGGTATATCTTGTAAAACGTGTTCTTTCTCATGACCTATATCACACCTTCGCATTCGGCTCGCAAACGTTCCAGGAAGGCACGCATGAACGCATCTCTTTTTTCGGCGATGCGCCTTCCCTCCGTTGTGAGCATCCTCGCTTTGATCTTGGATAGCTTGACCTTGTACTCTTTGATTGGCGAATGGGACGTATGGTCGACCGACAGGTCATCGCCATGCTCTCGCTCGAACTCTTCCACAAGGCGCTGATTGTGCTCACCCGCATATGCGTAAGCGCGAGCGATGCCTATGGCGCCGATGGCATCGAGCTTGTCGGCATCGTAGAGCACGCGCGCCTCGAGGGTCCCGGGCATCAAGCCGTCCCTGAAGCGATGCGTGGCGATGCAATGGACGACCTTCTGTATGAACGTGTCCTCGAATCCCATATCTGCAAGCAACCCTTGAGCCAGTTGCGCACCCTTGCGCGCATGGCAAACGGATATGTCTCGTTCCTCAAATCCCCTGCCAATATCATGAAGATATGCTGCACATGACAACACTTCAAGGTCTGCACCCTCCACCCTGCCTATATGCAAGCAGAGATTGTGCACACGTTCCACATGATCCCAATCATGGGTGGGACGTGCATCATCGAAGTAGTCTCGAGCTATCTTGATAAGCGATTCAGGCAGTACACTTGCTTTCACGTTCACAAATACGTGTCTTTGTTTATAAGTTTTTTTAAAAATATTCGTTGCAATATGAGGACATGAAGGGGCAACAATCCACGCCAACGACACCTTTAAAGCTTTAAACCTTGAAAACTTTATAAAGGAACCGTGACGATTTCGGTGAGGTGATGACATGATTGACAGCTACGTGGCCAACAGGTATGAGAAAGGAACGGTGCAACAGGTAGACGAGACCGTAGCAGAAGAATACGCTCTTTCCGTACAATACGATGGATATGATCACGCCTTTCTCTGCAGTCCCGAAGACCTGGAGGAGCTTGCTGTCGGGCACTTGAAAACCATGGGAATGATATCTCATATCGACGACATCGCAGACATCACATTTGAGAAAGATCATACCCGTGTTACCATACGGCGTGCCGATAATGCATCACCCAAACATGAGCAGACTGTGCCACGGGTGACGATGCGCTCTGATAACATCATGTCGCTTGCGCCATATGCCATGGCTCACTCCCCTCTCTTCGCTAAGACGGCTGCGTTCCACTATGCGTTCATCTTCGACAAAAATGCCACCCCCCTGCAGAGCGCTTGCGATATCGGCAGATTCAATGCGATAGACAAGGCAGTTGGCATCTGTCTGAGGAAGGGATTGGCGCTTGAGGGCACAGTGCTCTTCACGACAGGGCGCATCATGACGCTGACAGTCAGGAAGGCACGAAACTGCGGTATCGCCATCATCGTCTCCAAGGCACCCCCTACGCTCCAGGCGATTGAGTCAGCACGGGACGCCGGCATCTCCATCATAGGATTTGCACGGGGAGACAGATATACCGTCTACACGGAAGAATGACAATGGACCGGATAAGCATTGCTATCCTCTGCGGAGGGCGGGCCCGACGCTTTGGGCGTGATAAATCGTTTTTCAACTACTATGGAAAACCGCTCTACCGGTACGCGTATGATGAGCTAGCCCACCTTTCCGACGACATCTTCCTCCAGTGCGGCAAGAAGGACAAGCACACCTACGAGGTGTGCAGCCACAACGACGACTACTTGGACATAGGACCGCTTGGAGGCATCTACTCGGCGCTCAGACATGCTCGTCGCCCTCGTGTCTTCATGATAGCGTGCGACATGCCATGCATAACGAAACGATTCGTAACGACACTCCTCGAAGAACAGGGCGACATCGTTGTTCCGGCATGGGAGAATGGCTACTTCGAACCGCTTTGTGCCGTCTATGCTCGCACTCTCGCCCCCCTCATCGAGTACAAGATGCTCCAGGGCGACTACAAGATAGCGTCTCTTTTTGACGATGTTGATGTGAAAAAGATAAAAATAGAGCCCCTTATGGAAAGGGGCGTCATCCCCGCGGGGATGTTCAAGAACATAAACTACCCTAGCGACCTATGACTGTTCGCACGTCCACTTGCGCACTTCGCGGTGATGTTCCGATATGTAGCGTGTGATGATGACGGAAACGAAGGCGATGGTACCAAGCTTCCCTCCGCCGCCGGGAACGAGATCGACCGTTGCCGTGTAGAGCATAGCGACGAAGATGCCCGCAATCGCAAAGTGTACGGGCCTGTCGAAAATGCGCGGAAACGCCGTCATGCCAGCAAAGGAGCCTGAGTATGCGACAAACGCAAGGGTCGCACCATACGTAGCGGAGACCTCTGGGAACAGGAGCCCTGCGATCAACCCTACGGTCGCAGAACCCAGCACCGCATCGGCGCATTTGTTCGTGAAAACGCGTATGAAGACATCTTTTCTGAGGTAGTACGTTGCGACCGTCGATATGACGCCGACGAGCAACACGAAGAGGAACCAGCTCACGGTCAATGATTCTAGGGCCGCGTCACTTACCGCATTGTACTCCACGCCAGCGATGGCAAGCAATACAAGCGAGAACAACACGGCCATGAAAGCGGTGGTGCCAAGCTTGCCACCGTGCCCAAAGAAGTATCCCTTCCATGCAACGAAGATCACTCCGGCAACTGCTCCGAAGAGGATTGTGTAGTATATGGTTGATATAACGCTACATGAGCACATGCCGACAAACGACCCGCAAAAAATCTGGGGGGAAAGCTTGTTGAACACGGCGCCGCCAATAAGACCAACGATGGCCGAGGCAACGACGCCGCCCAATCCAAGCTCGTTGTTGAGATACCATGCTGCGATGGTACCGGCTATGACCGCCACTATTGAAATCACGTCTTTTTTATCTATATCCATCCTATCCACCTAAAAATACAATATTTATACTATCGCTTCAATGCTGCACGCGCACACCTTGAGTTCAGGTATCTTCGCGATTGGATCGAGTGCGGGGTTTGTGAGGAGATTGGCTGCGCATTCCTTGAAGTGGAATGGGATAAATACCGTCTCCTCGGGTACCCGGTCCGTAACATATGCAGGTATATCGATCGTGCCACGTCGTGTGCTCACGCGCACTGCCTGGCCATCGATTATGCCGAGCTTGGCCGCGTCGGCGGGGTGTATCTCCACGTATCCGGTAGGCACCTCCTTGTTGAGGGGACCGCTACGGCGCGACATGGTTCCCGTGTGGAAGTGGAAGAGTATGCGGCCTGTCGTCAGGGTAAATGGGTATTTGTCGTCAGGAAGCTCTGCCGGAGGCCGGTAAGACACGGCGAAGAAGTGGCCCCTTCCCCTTTTGAATTCACCCTTGTGGAGGTAGATTGTACCCTCATGGTCGGGGGTGGGACACGGCCACTGGAGATATCCTCGCTCATCGAGGCGTTGATATGAGATGCCGCCATAAAGCGGTGTGAGCGAGGCGATCTCGTCCTGTATCGCTGCAGGAGACTCGTAATCGAACTGGTCTGAGCCCATCAAGCGGGCGAGCTCTGATATGATAACCCAGTCGGGCTTGGACGAGCCGATGGGCTCGATCGCCTTCCTTACGCGCTGAACGCGCCTGTCAGTGCCCGTGAACGTGCCGTCCTTTTCCAGGAACGATGCACCGGGGAGCACCACATCGGCGAGTTCGGCGGTCTCGGTGAGGAAGATGTCCTGCACGACTAGGAAGTCCAGTGCATCAAGTGCCTCCCTGACATGGGATATGTCGGGGTCTGAGATCATTGGGTTCTCACCCATGATGTACATGCACTTGATCCTGCCATCGGCTGCCTCGTTGAGGAGCTCGACGACGGTAAGGCCCGGTGTCTCAGGGATTGACTCGTGCATGTTCCACGCCTTCTCGAACTTCTCGCGAGAAGCTGGGTCGGTCACGGCCTGGTAGCCTGGAAAGACGTTGGGGAGGGCGCCAAGGTCGCATGCTCCCTGCACGTTGTTTTGTCCACGAAGCGGATTTACGCCCGTGCTTGCCTTGCCCATGTTGCCCGTGAGCATGGCGAGATTCGCGCATGACTTCACGTTGTCGACACCTGTTGTGTGTTGAGTGATGCCCATGCTGTAGATGATCGACGCGCTCTCGGCGTTTGCAAACATACGTGCCGCGTCTATGAGATCGTTTCTGGGGATGCCTGTTATCTCCTCGACATGTTCGGGAGTGTAGTGCATGACCTCCTCGAGGAACTCGTCGTAGTTCTCTGTGCGCTGCTCGATAAACATCTCGTCCGCCAGCCCTTCGTTGATGATGACGTTCATGATGCCGTTGAGCCACGCCACGTCGGTGCCAGGACGCTGTCGAAGATGAATGTCTGCTATCGATGCGAGCTGGATCGAACGCGGGTCCACGAGTATGATGCGCGCGCCGCGTTCCTTTGCACGATATATCCTCGTGCCGATGAGCGGATGCTGCTCGGTCGTGTTCGAACCCGTGATGAGTATGCAGTCGGCATCCTCGACCTCGGGGATGCTGTTTGTCATCGCGCCGCTCCCGAACGCCGCGGCAAGCCCTGCGACGGTCGAGGCGTGACAGAGCCTGGCGCAGTGGTCGACGTTGTTGGTCACGATAACGCTTCGTGCGAACTTCTGCATGAGATAGTTCTCCTCGTTTGTCGTCTTTGCAGACGAGAGGAGTCCGAACGCAGACGGGCCGAACGTATCCTTGAGCTCCTTGAACTTCGATGTGATGAGACTGTAGGCCTCTTCCCACGTCGCCTCGCGAAATGTATCGCCGTCCCGGATGAGGGGCGATGTGAGCCTATCAGGGCTGTTAACGAAGTCGATCGCGTTCCACCCCTTGATGCAAAGCTTTCCCTCGCTCACGGGGTCCTCCTTGCATGGCATGACGCGTTTTGCCTGACCGTTGACGACCTCCACGTAGTATTTGCATCCGCATCCGCAATACGGGCATGTGGTAAGCACTGCTTCATACTTCATTCGTATTCCTCCTTCGTGATCACGGGATTTTGTTCATCGAGCGAACGTCCCGCCATGTAGTCAAACAGCTCCTCCATATCCTCGCGCAATAGATGGCTGAGCGTCATGAGGGGAATGCCTGCAGGGCACGCCTGCTCGCACTCGCCGCAATCGATGCACTTGCCAGCGACATGGAATGCCCTGATCAAATGATAGATGGGAAAGTCGGGAGGCAGCCTGCCGCGTTTTACCCAGAGGGAGTTTTCGAGTTCGCACTCCTTGCAAAAACAGACGGGACAAGCGTTGCGACACCCGTAACACTTGTTGCATTTCTCAAGCTGTTCCTTCCAAAAAGCAAGCTTTTCCTCCCCCGACATCTGCCGGTAGGTGGCGTAGGTGTCACGCGTCCAGTTCTCAAGCGCCGTGCCGACCATGAGTGAATCGGGATACGGTTTTGAACAGTTGCACTCCTTAGCTGTATCGCTGTCACAGGCGATGCCGATGACCGTTACCGATTCGATGTCAATCTGGTGGTTTTTGGCAAGCTCGATCAAGCTGCGCTCCTCGCACCCTCTGCAAACGACCGCCAATCTGAGGTCGGGGTCCTCCTCGAGGAGGAGCCTGACGACCGATGCGACAGGATACCGGGAATCGACGACCATGCAGGAGAGTTGCTCGGCGTCTGTAAAGAGGCATGGGCGGACGGTGCCGTGCATTTCCTTGAGCCCGACGATACCGTCGATGCCATCTCGGGCCAATATTTCGGCCGCAACAGTGCGCAGCTCATCGTTCATATGTTTTACCCCCTGTGAGATGAAGCGGATTTGGCCCCATCTGCTCGATCTCGTCGGCAAGGGACTGCATCGTCTGAGAGAACTTCTCACCTTCGGCTGCAGATACCCACTCAAGCCTGAGGCGACGCTCGTCGATGCCCATGTGGGAGAGCAGCCGCTTGAGTACGTCGATGCGCTTTTTCGTTCGATAGTTTCCATCGACATAGTGGCAATTGCCAGGATGGCACCCGCCTATGAAGACGGCGTCGGCACCGGTCTGAAATGCCTTGAGAATCATCTCCGCATTGATGCGCGACGAACACATGACCCGTATGATGCGTATGTTTGGCGGATACTTCATCCGGGAGGTGCCCGCCATGTCTGCTCCTGCATAGCAACACCAGTTGCAGAGGAATCCCACGATCTTTGGTGTCCACTGTTGTTTCCCCATCAGAGCACCTCCAGCAGTTGTGCGACTATTTGGTCGTCCCTGAAATGATTCATAGAGATCGACCCTGAGGGACATGCAGCGGCACAGCTGCCGCACCCCTTGCACAGTGCCTTGTTTATCGTCATGACCCCGCGTTTTTCATCGAATGCGTGCGCCTCATACGGACAGAGCTGTTCGCACGTCCTGCAGCCCACGCAGCCATCCTCGTTGACGATGGCAATGATGGGTTCCGCATCGATGTGGTCCTTGGAAAGAAGGTTGACCACGTGTGAGGCCGCCCCGCACGCCTGGGCCACCGAATCGGGAATGTCCTTTGGTCCCTGTGCGCAGCCTGCAAGGAACACGCCGTCGATCACCGTATCAACGGGCCGGAGCTTGGGATGCGCCTCGAGGAAGAACTTATCGCTACTCCTCGAAAGATGAAGCATCGATGCGATGCCATCTGCAGATGATGGCGGCCTGAGTCCCGTGCCAAGGACGACAAGGTCTGCCTCCACCTCGTAGGGCTCACCAAGGAGCGTGTCCTCGGCCCGCACATGAAGCCGTCCATCCTCCTCGTAGACCTCGGCTGCATTCCCGCGCCGGTAATGGACGCCCTCCTTTTGCACGCGCTCGTAGAACTCCTCGTAGCCCTTGCCGAACGCTCGCATATCGGTATACATGACGGTGACATCGGTATCAGGGAGCTTTTCCTTGATAAGATGCGCTTGCTTTGCGATGTACATGCAGCAGACACGCGAACAATAGGCGTTCCCAACGCGCTTGTCGCGCGAGCCGACACATGAAACGAACACGACCGATTTCGGGACCTTGCCGTTGATGACAAGCTTCCCGCCGGTAGGCCCATTTGGGGAGAAGTATCGCTCGAGCTCGAGTCCAGTAAGGACGTTCTCGAAGCGATCATAGCCGAACTCGGGACGCTGCTTGGCCTGGAACTCGTTGTAGCCAGTTGCCACCACGACGGCGCCCACGTCGAACTCATGGACCTTTTCGACCTGTTCGAAGTCGATTGCCCCCCTGTCGCACGCTTCAACGCAGCTGGGCGACTTGCCGCACTTGCCGCGCGTGATCATGAGACAGCTGTCGGGGTCGATGGTGTACTTGAGCGGGACCGCCTGCGGGAATGGCACGTAGATGGCCGAACGCTTGGCGAGACCGTAATCAAAATCACTCAGGATGCGCCCTGCGAGCCTGCAGGCCGAAGCGCATTGGCCACAACCGGTGCACGTCTCCATGTCCACATAACGGGGGCGTTCACGCACCGTGACATGGAACGAACCCACCGACCCGTCGATACGTTCTACCTCGCTGTAGGTGAGGAGCTCGATGTTGGGGTGGCGCGCCACATCGACCATCTTCGGCGTGAGGATGCACGCCGCGCAGTCAAGCGTTGGAAACGTCTTGTCGAACTTGGCCATGTGCCCGCCGATCGAGGGCTCCCGCTCGACGAGGTAGACCTTGTATCCCGAGTTCGCAATGTCGAGGGCCGACTGGATGCCTGCGATGCCGCCGCCGATAACGAGGGCACTATGGGTGACAGGTATCTTTGTGCTCTCCAACGGTTCGAGGAGAGAAGCCTTTGCCACCGCGCTCTTTACGAGCGATACGGCCTTTTCCGTCGCACGCTCCTTGTCCTCGTGCACCCATGAGCACTGCTCCCGGATGTTTGCCATCTCGAGGCAGTAGGGATTGAGCCCCGCATCACTGACAGCAGCTCGAAACGTTGGTTCGTGCATGCGTGGCGAACACGCGGCCACCACGATGCGGTCCAGGCCGTGTGCTGCAATATCGGACTTGATCATCTCTTGTCCTGGGTCGGAGCACATGTACTGATAATCCTTGCACACTGCAACATTCGCTACATTTTTGAGGGTCTCAACAACGTTATCGATATTTACCGTCGATGATATGTTGACACCGCAATGACAGATATAGACTCCTACCTTCACCTAGTTCACCCCTTTTTTCACATCCTTGACCTTCTTGACGATGTCCCTCGTGGAGACGAGGTTCATGTGGAGGCCGAGGTGCTTGTGCTTTGATCCGAACGCCAGGCCGAGGAGCTGATTCAGGTGGAGCACGGGGA
>DSAJ01000142.1 GCA_011372835.1 Methanomicrobia archaeon
ATATAAATCTTGCTATCAATTATACACCATTTCATGCAAAGGGCGCACATACATAAGAATTATAAACAACGGCATGGTAGAGTGTCGTGCTATGCCCACCAACGTGACATACGAGTATATCAAGGCCGAGGAGGAGTACCACAACGCCTCCACGGACAGGGAGCGGATGCAGGCGCTCGAGAAGATGCTCACCGCCGTGCCCAAACACAAGGGCACCGAGAAGCTCATCCTCCAGATCAAGCGAAAGATCACGAAGCTGAAAAAGGAGATGGAGGCCAAGGAGGCAAAGAAGGGCGGCGGCAAGGGCTTCAACATCCGCAAGGAGGGCGCCGCGCAGATCGTGCTCGTCGGGCAGCCCAACGCCGGCAAGTCGTCGCTTTTGCAAAAGCTCACCAACGCCGACGTCGAGGTGGGGAACTACCCTTTTACCACCGTCGACCTCATACCCGGCATGCTCAAGACCCACGACATACAGATACAGCTCGTGGAGGTGCCGGGCATCATCGAGGGCGTCTCGTCCGGCAAGGGAATGGGGCTGCAGCTCATGTCGTCGATACGCACGTCCGATGCGCTGCTCATCGTCCTTGACGGGAGCAACGAGCCCGCACGCCAGCTCCGTTCCATCCTCTTCGAGCTCGACCGCGGCGGCATCAAGATCAACAGGCGCCGCCCCGACATCGAGGTGCAAAAGCACGTCACGGGCGGCATCGAGATCGTCGGCAAAGGCCACATCGAGGGCAGCGTCAAGGACGTCAAGGAGATATTCACCGACTTTCGCATCACGTCGGGGCGCGTCGTGATCCGCGAGGACGTGACGCTCACCGAGATCCAGGAGGCGCTCGAGGAGTCGACCGCCTACAAGCGCGCCATCGTCGCAGTGACCAAGGGCGACATGTATGCCCCCTCGCTCATCGAGGAGCTCAGGCGGGAGTTTCCCCGGTTCTCATTCTTCCCCGTCTGCATCTACACGGAGCAGGGGCTCGACGCGCTCAAGGACGAGGTATACGTCGTGGCAGACATCAAGCGCGTCTTCACCAAGAGCCCGGGAGAGAAGCCCGCCTACCCTCCTGTGGCGCTCAAGAAGGGTGCCACCGTGCTCGACGTGGCAAAGAAGGTGCACAAGTCCATAGCAAAGAACTTCAAGTACGCAAAGGTATGGGGCACGTCGGTGAAGTTCGACGCCCAGCGCGTGGGCGAGGACCATGTGCCAAACGACGGCGACACCGTCGAGATTCACATCAAGTAGCCGCGCACGTCGGCAAGCGAATGGATGTCGCGTCCGAGGCAGAGCACCGTGATGCCGAGCGCACGCGCCAGGAGGACGTTTTTTGGATCATCGTCAACGAAGATCATGCCCTGGTAGCCGATGCCGACCCGTTGAAGCGACAGATGGAGGCGCCGCAGCATCTCGCGCTTGGATATCGTGGCGATCTGCGGCCGGAAGAACCGGTCGCCAAGCCCAAGCGCACGCAGCGCGTGCAGCGCGTGGTGAGGGAGATTGAACGATGCTATCGAGACGACGACGCCACGGTCGCGCAGCTCGTCAAGGAGGGACCTCGCATCGGGGCGGAGGTGGAGCAGCCTTCCGCGGGCATCGCGCAGAGTGTCCTCGGAGACGCGCGTGAACGGAAGCGTGAGGAACGAGACGCACCCGCCGTCACAGGTCCAGAGCGTGTCGTCGAGGTCAAGCACCACTGCGCACGCCACAGGCCGCCACCGCCCCCCATATCGCTATGAGCCCGCCGAGGATGAGCAGGACGCGTCCTGCGGGGATCGCCTGGACGACGTTCCAGAGCATCTCGGGCACCGAATCGGTCTCCGAGACGCCGAAGTACGCCTGTCCGTCCCTGACGATGTAGACGTGGCCCGGCTGCACGACCACCTCAGACTCCTGGTCGAGGTACGCGTTGAGCGAGCGTGTCAGGATGGCGCGGTCCTCGCAGTCGCCCGCACCGCGCAGGATGGTCTCGGAGGGGTGCGCCCAGTACTCAAGGTTGCCGTATACGTCGTAGTCGCTTTTCCACGGGATGGTGCGCGCGACCCACGACTCGGGCTGCTCGCCTGTGATGAGGAGGTGGTCGCCGACGAGCGCGACAAGCTCGTCGTCGGGGTCGACGAGCGCATCGAGACCGTCGAGCTCGCGCTGTACCTGCACGACGCCAAGCGGCACGTTGGGGTAGAGCACGAGAAGCACCCACGCCACCGAGAGCACGGCTCCGATGATCTTTCGCATATCCCCCCTTTCACGCACCACTTAATAAATCTGATGAAAAATACCCCTGAAAAGACCACTTCCGCGCATAAACAGAAAACTATATATGAGTGGCAACGCTCTATTTCTTATGCACGACGATATCGAGAGGATCTATGAAATATTAGAGGAGATACGGTCCGAACTGCGTGAATTGAAGGAGCTTCAAAAGTCGTCCCAGCACTCGTCATCCCACGAGGGGGTCGGTCGCAGGATATCCTCGCCGCCCACGAGCAGCAATTACGTGGAGATTCGTGAGAAGAGCAAATGGGACAGCTCGTCGATCGATGGCCTCATAGAGTGATGACCATGGACATGCGGATCATCGACACCAACGCACGCTATTTTGGGCTTCCTCCCCGGATCCTCATGGAAAACGCCGGGCGCGGGATCGCCGACTACGTGCGCACCAACTTCGATGCCGGGAAGGTCGCCGTGGTGTGCGGCTCGGGCAACAACGGTGGCGACGGATTCGTTATTGCGCGCCACCTCTCCGAGCATGCGGACGTGCACGTCATCATCGTGCAGGACCCAGAACGGATCCGTTCGCATGAGGCACGGGAAAACTACGAGCTCCTCTCGGCATCGAACGTGAGGGTAACTGCTTCTCCCACACCCACGCTCCACTGGGACTACGACCTCATCATCGACGCGATGCTCGGAACGGGTGTCTCGGGCTCGGTCCGCGAACCCTACGCATCCTACATCGCGATGATCAACCGCCTCGATGTGCCCGTCGTGTCGGTCGACCTGCCGTCAGGACACGGCACCGACTTGCCGATCAAGTCTGACTGCACCATATCGCTGCACCAGGCGAAGGTCGACGGGGCAGTCGTGCTCCCCCTCGGCATCCCCTCGCCGCTTTCGCACCGGTGTGGGCCGGGCAACGTGAAGTTCCTGCATCGCCGGCACAAGCTCGCCCACAAGCGCCAGGGCGGCGTCGTGGCCGTGGTGGGGGGATCGAACACCTACCACGGGGCGCCCGCATATGCGAGCCTCACCGCCGCGTCGATATGCGACCTCGTCTACGTGCTCTGCCCCGAGCGCGTCGGGGACGCGCTGCGGTCGATGAGCCCCGACCTCATCATCGAGTCACAGCACGCGCCCACGATAACGAGACCGCTTGTCGACAGCCCGACGCTTTCTGCCGTCAACTGCATCCTGTGCGGTGTCGGCGCGGGGCGCACGCATGACACGATCGAGGCGCTCCAGCACCTCTATGAGTGCGCCACCGTGCCGCTCGTCGTCGACGCCGACGGCATCTACGCGCTCAAAGGGAGGCTCGACCTGCTCGACGAGACCGTCTGCATCACGCCGCATGTCAAGGAGTTCGAACAGCTCTTCGGCCAGCTGCCCGAGGAGGTTGATAAGCGTGCAAGGAGCGTCGAACGGGTGGCAAAGAGGTATGGCTGCACGATCGTTCTCAAGGGTGCCACGGACATCATCTCCAATGGGACTGAGACATGGCACAACGTTACAGGCAACGAGGGCATGACAACGGGCGGCACGGGCGACGTGCTCGCCGGATGCATCGCCGCGTTCGCCGCGACCAATCCGCTCTTCGAGTCGGCGCTTGGCGCCGCGTTTGCCGTGGGACGAGCAGGGGACGTGGTGCATGCGAACATGGAGACCTACTTCACAGCAAGCGACGTCATCGATGCGCTTCCCGGCGTGCTCGCGTTCTGCAGGAAGTATTGATCTCCGGGCCCGCACGGGCCAGACGGTGCTTGTCGCATCCCTCTCCGCACGAGAGGGGAATAAACCATATATAACATATGGTTAGAATCATTTTTAAATGCACTATCATACGTGATACCATGACTACGACAGCCTCGAGCCCGGGCAACCTCTTCCTGTGCGGGGAGCACGCAGTCGTCTACGGCTATCCCGCCATCATCTGCTCGGTGGAGCAGCGCACCGCCGTCACCGTCACGCGCACCGACAATCCTTCCATCGAGGTCACGTCCGCGGAGTTTGGCACCGCTCGCGCCAAGATCGAGGAGCGAGACATCATGGTAACGACCCCGAACGACGAGCTGGCCATATTCCTCGACCTCGTAAGGTCGCTCGGACTGCCGTCGGGATTCACCGCATCCATCACCTCAAGCATCCCCGTGCAAAGCGGCATGTCCTCGTCGACAGCCGTGCTTACAAGCTTCCTCTACGCGCTGAGAAACGAGTTCTCGCTTCCCATCGAACCGTCCTCGTTCTACGACCTCTTGCTCCCGCTTCAAAAGAAGGTGCACGGGGGCAAGGCGAGCGGGTCCGAGATCTTCTCCTCGACGTTGGGTGGCTTCCACCGCATCGAGCGCCGCGACGGCGTCATGGAGTCGCACAAGCTCTGCGAGCACGACCTTGATATCGTCATCGCGGACACGCGCGTGCATGCGCCGACATCGCTCACGGTGGGCTACCATGTGCCCAGCCTTATCGACCGCAGGCGCGAACTCGTCTTTGAAACGTTCGACAGGATACGCGACATCACCAACGAAGCACAAAAAGCGCTCCAGGGTGGCGATGCTCACAAATTGGGAAAGCTTATTAACGAAAATCACCATATGTTACAACGCCTCGGCCTTTCCCATCCAAAGCTTGACGATTGCGTCTGCGAGGCGCTGGACGCCGGCGCCCTCGGCGCGAAGCTCTCGGGCAGCGGTTGGGGAGGCATCATGTTCGCTCTCGTCGACGACGAGCACGCCGAGGACGTGAGAACGGCGCTCGAGCGCACAAGGGCGACCGTGATAGCCACCTCCATCGGAGGGGAGGGCACGAGGGTGGAGGAACATATATGAACATCGTAGTAGGCATCACCGGCGCTTCGGGCTACAGGCTGGCACACGAGGTCGTCAGGGGGCTCGGCAAGCATGAGGTCAACGTGCACCTCATCACCACGAAGCCTGCCGAGACGATAGCGGCCATCGAGGGCGAGAACCCGGAGGAGACGCGGGAGCTCGCATACAGGCATTATCGGGAGGACGAGCTCGAGGCGTGCATATCCTCGTCGACCTGCCCCATGGACGGCATGGTCATCGTGCCATGCTCGCTCAAGTCGCTCTCGGCCATCACCCACGGCTACTGCAACAACCTGATCATACGCTGCGCCGAGAACATGCTCAGGATGAAAAAGCCACTTGTCGTCATGCCCCGCGAGACGCCCCTTTCCGCACAGGCGCTTGACAACATGGCACAACTCGTGCGCGACGGGGCCATCATGCTGCCGCCGATCATCGAGTATTACACGCGCCCGCACACTATCGAGGACCTCAATCACTTCTTCGTCGGCAAGGTGCTCGACACGTTCGCGATCAAGCACATCTATCCCAAGTGGAGAGGTATCAGATGACGGACCTTCGCTCGCTCTTGTCGAGGCTTGAGCGAGACGGCCGCCTCACGCGCATACGCAAGGGCGTCGACCCGTTCCTCACGGCCGCATCTATCGCATCGGCGCTCGACGGGCGGGCCGTGCTCTTCGAGAACGTGCGGGGACACGAGATGCCGGTTGTCGCCGGTATCGGGAGCCACAGGGACCACTACGCATCGGCACTGGGCGTTGGTCGCGACGACCTCCTTGGGCATATCGCTGCAGCCTTCGACTCGAACGGATATCCGCCCGAGGTCGAGGACGCTGCTTGCAAGGAGCGCATCGATGCCGCCCCGTCCCTCGACCGATTGCCCATTCTTACACACTTCGAGGGTGACGGGGGACCCTACATCACGTCGGGCGTCGCCGTGGTGCGCGACCCGGAGCTTGGGCAAAACCTGAGCTTCCACCGCCTCATGAAGATCGGCAAGGACCGGCTCGTCGCCCGCATCGTCGAGGGGCGCGGGACCCACACGGCGCTTGCCAAATCGGGGGGGGAGCTCGACATCGCGGTTTGTATCGGCGCACCGCTTCACGTGCTGCTCGCCGCCGCATGCTCGCCGCCCCCGGGCCACGACGAACTGCGCATCGCCTCGGCGCTTGCCCCGACGCCGGTGGTGCGGGCGGAGGGCTCCGACCTGCTCGTCCCGGCGCAGACGGAGATCGTGCTCGAGGGGCGCATTACCAGCGAACTGGCCGACGAGGGCCCGTTTGTCGACCTCACCCAGACGCCCGACGTCACACGGCGCCAGCATGTGGTCGAGATTGACACGATAACGACCCGCAACGATCCGTATTACCATGCGCTCATGCCCGCGTCCGACGAGCACAAGCTGCTCATGGGCATGCCCCGCGAACCAAGCATCTTCCACGCCGTCGGCCGTGCCGCCGACGTGAGAAACGTCGTCGTCACCCCGGGCGGCTGCTCGTGGCTCCATGCCGTGGTGCAGATAGCGCCCAAGCGCGAGGGCGACGCGATGCGCGCCGCCAAAGGGGCGTTTGAGGGACACGGTTCGCTCAAGCACTGCGTCGTCGTCGACACCGACGTCGACGTCTACGACCCTGCGGACATCGAATGGGCGCTTGCCACGCGCGTGCAGGCGGGACGCGACGTCACGGTGTTCAAGGACCAGCCTGGCTCCTCGCTCGACCCGTCGGCCGCCCACGCGGAGGGGAAGAAATCCCGCACCGACAAGGTCGCGATCGACGCCACCGTCCCCCGCGGCGCCGATGACGGCGCGTATCGCAAGGTGCGCTATGCGCCCGTCGACCTCGACGACTACCTGGGTGATCCATAAATGGAACTGACACCCGACGAACAGGCGACCTACGACGGCGAACGAGGACCCGTCCATCAAAAGGCGATGGAGATCCTCGTTGCGCTTGGGAAGATCTACGGTGCACGATCGCTCGTCCCCGTGACGAGCGTCCAGATAGCGGGTGTCAGCTACAAGAACCTGGGCATGCCCGGCAAGGAGTTCATACGCTGGTGGGTCGACCATGGCGCCCGCGTGCGCAGGCTCGCCACGCTCAATCCCGCAGGCATCGACCGCAAACGCTGGAAGGAGCTCGGATTTCCCGAGGAGTTCTCGACACACCAGAGGGAGATCATCGACGACTACGCCATGCTCGGCATAGAACCGACATGCACATGCGCGCCGTATGAGATCGGCAATCTCCCGAAGTTCGGCGACCACATCGCATGGAGCGAGTCATCTGCCGTCTCGTTCGCAAACACCTACATCGGTGCGCGCACGAATCGTGAGGGGGGGCCCTCGGCGCTTGCCGCGGCGATCGTCGGCAAGACCCCCTGCCACGGCTACCACCTCGACGAGCAGCGGGCACCTGGCGTGGGCTATGACGTGACCGCGACAGTCAGGAACGAGGCCGACGCCGGCGCCCTGGGCATCGTGGCTGGGCGCGATGTAGGCTCGCGCGTTCCCTTCTTCTCAGGCCTTCCCCCGTTCGAGACGGGCTGGTACAAGCAGCTTGGTGCCGCCATGGCGGCATCGGGGTCGGTCGCGCTCTACCACGTCGACGGCCAGACACCGGAGGCACGGGCGAAGACGGTACGCCCCCCTGAAGAGACGAGGCCCGTCGAGAGCCTCGACCCCGCCTACGAGCTGCTCAACAGCGGAGGGGAGCGCATCGACTTCGTCTCGCTCGGTTGCCCCCACGCGTCGCTTGAGGAGATGCACCGCATCGCGGAGATGCTTCGGGGAAGGAAGGTCGTCGTACCCCTCTGGATCACGACGTCCGTTGCCACCGCGGCACAGGCCGACGAGTACGGCTACGCGGCGGTGATCGAGGGCGCGGGAGCGCGCGTGGTGTGCGACACGTGCATGGTCGTCTCGCCCATCGAGACGTTCGGCTACGAGACCGTCGCCACCAACTCCGCGAAGGGATGCTATTACCTGCAGTCGTGGTGCGGCGTCGAGACGAGATACGGTGACGTCCACTCATGCATCGAGGCTGCCTGCACGGGACGGTGGCCGCAATGAAGGCGCGCGTCATCAAGGCGGGGCGCGCACGGGGACGCGCGCTCGTGAGCGCCATGGCCCTCTCGTTCCTCGGAGGCATCGACCCGGAGACGGGAACGGTCATCGCCCGCGACTCGGACATCGCAGGGGAGTCGATCGCAGGGCGCATCCTCGTCTTTCCCCGCGGGAAGGGTTCGACCGTCGGCTCTTACATCCTGCTTCGCCTGAAGAAAAACGGCGTCGCGCCGCTTGCCATCGTCAACGAGCTCTCCGAACCCATCGTCGCGGTGGGCGCCATCATCGCGGACATACCCATGGTCGAC
>DSAJ01000105.1 GCA_011372835.1 Methanomicrobia archaeon
CGCCCCAGGACGTTTATCACCTATATCAAGCCGATACTGCCGCTTATCATCATCATGCTCCTTTTGTGGCCGTTTTTCAAACAGGGGGGAACGGTCTTTTTCGAGATATGGATACTTAAGGTCACGAGCGCGGGCGTGCTCATGGGCATAGCTATGGCGTTTCGCATATTGACGATGATATCCGCCACGTTCATACTGCTCATGACGACACAGCAAAAGGACATCATCTCCGCGCTCACCCAGATGGGGCTCCCCTATGACTACGATCTCACGCTTGTCATCGCTCTCAGATACGTGCCCACGCTCGCCGGCATGGCCCAGACGATCATGGACGCTCAACGTTCACGCGGGCTCGAGCTCGACAAGGGGTCGCTCATAGAGCGCATCAAGAAGTACGTCCCGATCCTCGCGCCGCTCATCGTCGGTGCCATACGTATGGCCCAGGAACTCGCGATCGCCATCGATTCACGCGGGTTCGGGCATGGACAGAGAACGTATATCAACGTCCTCGTCATGTCCAGGCGCGACATCGTGCTGTTCGTGATGATCATCACCGTGTTCGTGGTGCTCGTCTATGCGCGATTTTGGGGTCTGAGCGTCCCCGGGCTCCTCTAGGGATGGGGGGTACTCGAGCATTACCGCCACAATGGAGTAGTAATGATGAAGCACATGAAAAAAATATATTATGGATTTAAAAAGAAATCAGAGACAATATCTTTTGTTTTTTATCCTCTTATGCACTCTCGTCAACAACCGTGGGCAACGGTAAAAGAAGGGAAAATCATGTTACCGAAAGATTTAAATTTACAAAATGTTAAGGAAACATTGAATCACTTATGCGAGCCCTTTTTACGTACATGGTGATCAAAAATGTCTGACAACAAGAAGAAATCAATTATGCTCAAAGTAGCCGGTGCAGTTCAGCAAGACGTGGGACGCGGCATCGTACGTATGGACAGAAGATATCAGGAAGAGCTCGGTGTTAATCAGGGAAGCGTCGTGGAGGTCGAGGGCGATAAGAAAACTGCGGCCATCGTTGTCGAGGCATTCCCAAATGACAAAGGGCTCGATATCATCAGGATGGACGGTCTGATCCGCAAGAATGCCAAGACAGGCATGGGTGAGATCATCAAGGTGTCCAAGGCCGACGTACGGGAGGCCAAGCGAATCGTGCTCGCGCCCACCCAGACCGGCGTTCATTTCAACATTCCGGGGAACAAGGTGCGCCAGAACGTGATAGGCAGACCACTGAACAAGGGTGATGTCATCAGTATCGTTCGGCGCCCAAAGGACAATCCGTTCAAGGATTCCGTGTTCGAGGACTTCTTCGAGGGCCTTTTCGAGAACCCGACATTTGCCCTCGGTGAGATACGATTCGTCGTCGTCTCGACCAATCCGGGTGGCATCGTCCAGGTGTCAAACACCACGGAGATAGAGGTCATACCGGAGGCGCGGGAAATGCCCGAGGCCACCCTGCCCTCGGTCACCTACGAGGACATTGGCGGCCTGAAGGACGAGATCAACAAGGTGCGCGAGATGATCGAGCTTCCGCTCAAGCATCCCGAACTGTTCGACAGGCTCGGCATCAAGCCCCCAAAAGGCGTACTGCTCCGTGGTCCGCCCGGCACGGGCAAGACGCTCATCGCCAAGGCGGTGGCATCGGAGACGAACACGCATTTCCTCAACATCAACGGCCCCGAGATCATGTCAAAGTATTACGGACAGTCGGAGGAAAACCTGCGAAAGGTCTTCGACGAGGCCGAGAAGAACGCTCCTGCCATCGTCTTCATCGACGAGATCGATGCCATCGCCCCCAAGCGTGGCGAGGTGACAGGAGAGGTCGAGCGACGCGTTGTTGCCCAACTGCTCTCGCTGATGGACGGATTGAAGGGCCGCGGCAAGGTGATCGTCATCGCTGCCACCAACAGGCCCGAGGCGCTTGATGACGCGCTGAGGAGGCCGGGACGGTTCGACAGGGAGCTCGAGATCGGTGTGCCCGACGCAAAGGGCCGCAACGAGATACTCCAGATCCACACGCGCGGTATGCCGCTGGGAGAGAACGTCGACCTCGACCAGATATCGAACGTGACGTATGGATTCGTCGGTGCTGACCTTGAATCATTGTGTAGAGAGGCGGCGATGAACACGCTGCGCAAGATGCTACCCAAGCTCAATCTCGAGGAGGAACGCATACCCTCCGAGATACTCGAGGAGCTCCAGGTGAAAAAGGAGGATTTCGATGTCGCGCTCAAGGGCGTGGAACCCTCGGCGATGAGAGAGGTGCTCATCAGGACGCCGACGACGACGTGGAACGACATCGGAGGCCTTGGCGATGTGAAAAAGCAGCTCATCGAAGCGGTGGAATGGCCGCTCAAGGAGCCTGAGAAGTTCACGCGACTCGGCATACGTCTGCCAAAGGGTATATTCCTTTTTGGCCCCCCAGGGTGCGGCAAGACGATGCTTGCCAAGGCGGTTGCAAGGGAATCGAAGGCCAACTTCATCTCGGTGAAGGGCCCTGAACTGCTCTCGAAGTGGGTCGGTGAGTCTGAAAAGGCGCTGCGCAAGATATTCAAGAAGGCGCGCCAGGTCTCCCCAACGATCATCTTCTTCGACGAGATCGATGCCATCACGGCACGCCGGGGCACCGAGGTGGGAAGCAAGGTCGAGGAACGCATCGTCGACCAGCTGCTCACCGAGCTCGACGGACTGGAGGAACTCGGCAACATCATCGTCATAGGCGCCACGAACAGGCCGGACATCGTCGACCCAGCGCTCTTGAGGCCCGGGAGATTCGACCTCATGGTCAACGTGGGCGCTCCCGACGAGGAGGCTCGCTTCAGCATACTCAAGGCGCACACGCGCAACATGCCGCTGGCCAAGGACGTGAACCTCAAGCGCATAGCGCAGGAGACGGACTTCTATTCTGGCGCAGACCTCGAGGGTCTCATCAGAGAGGCTGGCATGATAGCGCTAAGAGAAGACGAGAACGCCACGCAGGTGAAGCGTTCTCACTTCCTGAAGGCGACAAAGAGTGTACGTCCTACGCTCAACAAGGACCTCCTCAGGCTCTACGAACGTGACTTCAAGGTGGAGGATGCGCCAATCCTCTATCATTGATCTATGTGCCGAGGATGCAACGCCCGTGGGAGACACCTCCCTCGGGCACAGCCCGTTTCATGCGCACATGGCCATGCTCGTTGCAACGGGACTAATATGGTAGAGGCATCCTGCGCGTACAAGCCTTTTTATACAAAACCTTTAAATAAAATTCAACGATAGTAAGATACATACCGTGGGGGACATCACATGGGAAAAATTATCGCTTCACGCTTAAGGGACAGGATGATAGTAACTGAACAGGGTCATCAAATAGGAAACCTCTATGACATCGTCGTAGATGAGAACAGCGGCAAGATGACGGCCCTCATCGTAGAACCGGCAAACGACACCATCAAAAACATACTCGTCACCGACAAGGAGGGGATGTGCCTCGTCCCGTTCAATGCGGTGCATGCGCTCAAGGACTTTGTCGTTATCGATGCGAAGCGTCTGCCGCGCAAGACACAAAAGGTCGGGATGTTCGCCAAGCAGGAATGATCTACACCCTGGGGGTGAAGGAATGAAAACAGCTCTTCTTATGGGTACGCTGACTGCCCTGTTGCTCGGGGCGGCAGGCGTGCTTGGTCTCTATATTGGTGGCAGCCCAGTGCCGTATCTCACCATCGCACTCATACTGGCCATCATAATCAACTTCGTAGCGTACTACAAGAGCGATCAGATCGTGCTCAAGATGTACAAGGCACGGGTGGTGGACGAGTCGGAACAGCCCGAGCTCCACCGGATCGTGCGCGAGCTTACCACATCGGTGGGCATGCCCATGCCCAAGATAGCGATCGTCCCATCCGAGAACCCCAACGCGTTCGCCACGGGAAGAAACGAGGAAAACGCGGTCGTTGCGGTCACCGAGGGCGCGATGTCGCTACTTGAACGCGAGGAGCTCAAGGGCGTGCTCGGCCACGAGCTAGCCCATATCCTCAACAAGGACATGTTCATCAGCACGATGGCCGCCGTGATCGCGGGCGTCATAGGCTACCTTGGCCAACTTGGCTGGTGGATAACGATCATGGGGGGCGGAGGCAGAGACCGCCAGGGCGGAGGCATCGGCATCATAGGCTTTATCCTGCTGCTCGTGTTCATACCGCTTGCGGCGACGATCATCCGTATGGCCATATCGCGCGACAGGGAATTTGGCGCAGACAGGCGCGGGTCCGAGATCACACAACAACCAGACATGCTCGCACGGGCGCTGCTCAAGCTTCAGAGCGTGTCAAGCAGGCGCCCCATGAAAAACGGCAGTCGGGCCACGTCAAGCCTCTTTATCGTGAACCCCTTCAAGCGAGAGTCGCTGCTATCCCTGCTCTCGACGCATCCGCCGACCGAAAAGCGCATCGAGCGCCTCAATGAGCTTGCACTCGAAATGGGAAGAAGCCCCGTCTCCTACCAGGCCTACCAGTAATTCTTATCCTGTCTTTTTCTTCAATCGTCGCAACGCCATCTCTGCGGCAGTGCACAGCGGATCGATCGTCGGTGAGACGGGCGGCGTGTATGCGGTCTCCATGATGGTCACCTGCCCGAGGTCCATACCGTTTTGTATCGCGACCGAGAGCGCGTCAATGCGCGTCAGGACGCCGGATGTACCAATGACCTGCCCGCCGATGATATGACCAGTGGGGGTGAAGACGAGCTTTATCACGATCTCATCACCCCCGGGATAGTACTCGGGGAGCGTTTGACCCTTGTAACGGGAGGACTCGGTATCGAATCCAGCCTCATGGGCAAGAGCATGCGTCAGGCCTGTGGAAGCGATGTCAAGGCCGGCAAGGCGCGTGATGGCCGTGTTGAGCACGGGAGGGAACTGCACCGGGGAGCCAGCCAAATGGGCGGCAAGCACTTTTGACTGTCGTACAGCTGTCGATCCTAGCTGGCTGAGCGTACGATTGCCGGTAATGGCGCACACCGACGAGCAGCAGTCGCCGCACGCATAGATGTCTGGATCGGTCGTCTGCATCGTCTCGGAGACGAATATGCCGCCTTCAACATCGAGTCCGGCCTCCGCTGCAAGCCCCTCCACGGCACACACGCCGCATGCGACGATGCAAAAATCAAACTCCTCTTCCTCGCCTGCAAGGAGGGCGCTGACGCTGGTGTCGTTGACCGCAATATGTTCGACGCACGTAGCCGTGCGTACATTGATGCCGACGGATATGAGGTGGCGTATCACGCGCGATGCCATGTCCTCATCGAGCACATGGGGGAGGATCGTCGGCAGTGCCTCTGCCACAGTGACCGAGAGTCCGCGTTCGTTGAGCGCAACGGCCATCTCCGTTCCGATGAGGCCTGCGCCGATGACAAGCGCCCTTTTCGATGAATCGCAGAGCTCATCGACGGCCTTGGCATCGTCGAGGTCCTTGAACACGACGATACGCTCGCTTGCGCATGCCTCGGCAAGCCCCTCGACTGGCGGCAATGCGGGAGTGCTGCCCGTGGCGATGACGAGCTTGTCGTACGACTCGATTCCATGGGTGGTGTGTACCTGTTTAACGTCTCGGTCGATCGACGTCACCCTCGTCGAGAGCCTGAGGTCGATGTGAGCAATGGAATCGTAAAACGACGGCGAATGCATGATAATGTCGTCGAATGAGCCGATATGGCCCCCGATCACGAAGGGGAGCGCACACGGCGAGTATTCAGTATGAGGGCCTTCGTTGAAGACGATGATCGTCGCATCGCGAAGGCGTTTGCGTATCTCGAGGGCAGCAGACGTTCCTGCTGCGCCCCCTCCTATGACTACGACCTGCATTTCATTCATCCCTCAGTACGGCCAGAAGCCCGTTATAATGGACGACGGCCGCGATGTACACAGTCGCCGCGATGCCATAAATAAGAACCGTTGTCACCGGCCCACCGACGATGCCGACGAAATGCTCGAACACGACGAGAGGGATGATGCCGGCCATGTTGAGCACGGGGATGTCGAGTGACGGGCGGACGTATGAGAAAAGCACGATTAGCACGATCGCAAGGCTTGCGCCCGTGGCCACGCTTGCCCCGAGGATGCCATAACGTGGGATTAACATGAAACAGAGCGCAACATCGAGGATGGCGCACGCGCTCAATGCATACATCGGCACGTGTGGCTTGTCATACCCTTGCAATGACGATGAAAGCACATAGAAGAGCGAGTAGCAAAACATGCCAAACGCCAGGATGCGCAACGGCATGACGGCCTCTGTCGTATCGAAGAGCACATAGAGGACCTCCTCGGAAAACGCCATCAGGGAAAATGTCAACGGCAGCGAGACGACGGCGGTAATGCTTAGCGCCCTGCTCACAGTGTGTCTGGCAAGATGTGTGGAGCGTTGCGCCGTAAGCTCCGACAGGCGGGGAAGAAGCATCATGGAAAGCGCGATGGCAAACGACGGTATCAGCCGTGCGGTCGGCGCGACGAGGCCGTAGACAGCGGTCTCGTCGGGCCCATAGTAGCGTCCGAGCACGATGATGTCTGCCTGGAAGAGGGTGACGATGCCCAGTGATGTGACAAGCATCGGCAGGGAAAAACGAAGCATCGAACGTGCGCGCGTCCAGTCGAGGCCATGCGCCGACACACTTCTGAGGTAGGGGACGAGAAGCACCGCAATCCCCGCTGCGTATGCGATGATGAAGGCAAAGACCGCCCCATCGACACCTAGCGAGACGCCCAACACATAAGCACTTGCCACGGTGACGGCCTGCACGAGAAAGAGCGCACCGGCGACGATCGCGGCGCGTTGACGCCCGAAGAATATGCCGGTGAGCACGGAAAAGACCATGCCGATGGGTATGACGGTGAACATGATGCGTAGCGGCCCGATGATCGACTTCTCGAACTGCGGAGAGAGAAACGATGCAAAGGCGGGGGCGAGGACCATGCCTGCGGCAAAGAGGATGATGCCAACTACAGCAAAGAGGAATGGATACGGATCCTCCCCCTGGTGGCGCGCACGGTCCTCCGATACGTATTTGGACACCGTGGGGGTCACGGCATACGATGTGATGGTGAGGATGAGATTCTGCACGGGAAGGATGACGGCAATGATGCCGAATCCCGTCGATCCCAATGCGATGCGCAACACGATGCGCAGGATGAAGTTGAGCGCCCGATTGAGGGTGTTGGCGATGAACAAGTACAATGACTTCTTATACATCCACAACTACGGACGCAGGCAGGATTAATTAATTATCCCCTGAACTTCGGGCGTTTCGAGAGGTGGTCCGGCAGCGGGAGCGGCCGGTACGGCACGCCAACGGTCTGCGCGCGCAGTGTCTCCCTCATTTGCTCGACTGACATATCGGCCTTCTCCCCGGTCGAACGTATGCGTACCGAGAGCAAGCCACTATCGCGCTCCTTCTCGCCGATGACGACGATATAGGGAATCCATTCCTTCTCAGCGGCCCGGATCTTCTTCCCAAGGCTTTCCGACCGGTCGTCAACATCGACACGGAAGTCGCCCAGCTGTGCGACGATGTCGTTGCAAAACGGCACGAGCTCCTCGTTGATGGGTAGCAGGCGCACCTGTGTCGGGGACAGCCAGAGTGGAAGCATCGGCTTGGTACCCTTCTGTCCATCCATGTACGCCTGTTCAAGGAGCGCAAAGACGTTCCTGTCGATGGCGCCGGAGACGCTGGTGTGGAGCATGAGGGGATTGACGCGCTCGCCTGCCTCGTTGATGTAGGTCAGGTCGAATCGCTCCGTGTTCTCGATGTCGATTTGCACCGTCGAGAGGGCTGACGCCTTCTTGAGGGCGTCGACGAAGTTGAACTCAAACTTCATGACGAAGTAGAACGGGCGCTCGTCCCACATCTCGACGAGCGCGGGGCGGCCAAGTTCCCTGACAAGTGATGCGACAAACTCCTTGTTCTCCTCGTAGAACGAGCGTACGAATCGGATGCCTGTCTCGAAGTTCGTACCCAGGTCCTCCATCCACCTGATGCAGAGCTTGAACTGTTCGAAGAACTCGTTTTTCGCACCGTCCATGTCAGCGACCAGCGTGTGCATGTCGGGCATGGTAAAGGCCCGAAGGCGCCGAAGGCCCGAGAGCTCGCCCCCCTGCTCACGCCTGAAGCTGTAATGGGTGAGTTCGTAGAGGCGCAGCGGGAGATGCTTGTAGGATATCGTCATGTCGTGCTTGATAAGATACTGGCCGAAGCATGCGGCAAATCGCAAGAAGAACCTCTTGTCCCCCGAGAGCACGGTGTACTGCCTTGCGGGGAATCGATGGAGGTATCGCGAGAGCTTGGGATGCTCGAAGTCGTACATGATGGGAGTTTCCACCTCCATCGCGCCATACGAGTGCACGACGTTGGTGA
>DSAJ01000076.1 GCA_011372835.1 Methanomicrobia archaeon
AACGTGTTCAATCCCAGAACCGCCTTGTGCGGGCATACGTCTTTTCCGCCTCGAGAAGGTCCTTGAGCAGCGCATCCTCGTCTGGGTGCATCTTGGCGAGTATCCGCGCAGCCGTCTGCGCCCCGACCCCGCGTGCAGAGAGCGCGAGCGCCGCTTTCTTGCCGTAGACGAGCATGAGGTCGGCGCTTCGCTTGGCGCGTATGACAAGCTCCTCTTCCTCCTCCGAGATCGTTTGCTTCTTCTTGCGTTTGATGAGAGCCTTTCTCGTCATCTCGTCCTTCTTATCAATGATAGCGATGAAGCGGGCGCCGCAAAGCGGGCATTTTGGATAGTCGCTCATATGCCCCACCTTCATCGAGGCGTGCCACCGTGCACAATGCACACAAAAGAGGCGCACCCTACGTTCCTCGAGACGCTTTTTAAGCAGCTTCAGGATCTCTTTTTCCGGCCTCTTTGGACCTATCAGCTCTCCGAATCCGAACTTGGCCATGAGTGGTGCGGCCAAGGGGGAATGGTGCTTTCTCTCATGCACGATGAGGGGAAGCTCCCCTGCATGATACTGACAAACGACCTCCTCGGTGGTAACGACGTCGAGCTTGTCCGTGAAGAGCTCCTTTAGCGTCTCCTCGTAGACGGGCGTGTCCTCATAGTACGACAAGACGGCCTTCACCTTGTACTTCTCAGCTTCCTTGGAAAGCACCCCAAACCTCGTGGCGACATGGGAGAACTTCCAGAAGAAGAGATTCGTGCGCTTGAGAGAGAGCTCGAGGATCGGGCGCACGTCCTCGGGACGCAGCCCATCAAGCACTGACACAACGTCATCGACCGTCGCGGCGGCGGGAAATCTGAATCCGATGCGGTAGGGGTCCGACTTCATGGCAACGCTCGAACCGAACTTGTTCGAGTAGAGCGCGGCCAGCGTACGCCCCAGCGTCTCGTTGACCACCGACCCGAATCCCGTGTGGAATATGGCAAGGGCGGGGAGGAACTCGAGCAGTATCTCCCCCTTCCGGGGGACATCGAATTCCTTTTGTGATGATACGTAGCGTTCCGCCTCTTCAAAGGCTGCACTATCAAGGGCATACTCGCTGCACAGGGCCTCCCTGCCTTCGATGCTAGACCCTTTTTCAGAAATGGATGTGCGAAGCGTGGTCACCTCCTGGGCGATATCGTAGGGGACCGGTATGAGTTCGCCCTCCCAGGCGGGCGCTGCGGCGATGTTTGCCACCTCCTCGACGAAGACGACGCCCTCGTCGACATCGATGACGTTCCACGCCCTGCCCTTGATGACAAAGGTCATGCCGATGTTGGCCCTGTCTACGACGAATTCCTCGTCGAGCACGCCTATCGATCTGTTCGAACCGAGCTCGACGACGCGATACTTCTTGACATCGGGTATAACAGAGAGATTCTCGAAGTAGTAGGTGAGCGCGAACTTCGACTTGTGGTACGACGACTCCTCGAGCCAGATGAGGCGCAGCGATGCGAGAAGCTCGAGCACTGCATCGAATCGTTCCCTCGTGAGCGACCTGTACGGATACGCCCTCGTGACGAGTGCGTATGCCTCGTCGCGCGAGACGTCGCCCATGTCCATCGAGAGGCCAAGGAGCTGGTGGGCCAAAACGTCAAATGGCTCCTCGTAAACGAGGGGCGCCTCGAGCTCGTGGGCGCGTGCACGTCGGGCGATGACTGCGGACTCGAGGATGTCGTCGCCCTCGAGTGCGATTATGACGCCGGTGGGCGTCTCATCGTAGCGGTGACCCGACCGTCCGACCCGCTGGATCAGGCGAGACACCTGGCGCGGCGACATGTACTGGATAACGAGAGAGACGGTACCGACGTCGATGCCGAGCTCCATCGACGACGTGCAGATGATGCACTTGAGCTCCTGGTCCTTGAAGCGCTTCTCGGTATCGATGCGCACCGTCTTTGCAAGCGACGAATGATGGACGTCGACGTCCTCGGTAAGCAGATTGAAGCGAGAGGAAAGCGCTTCTGCCATCTCACGTGTGTTCACGAACGCAAGCACGCTCTCGTTCTTGTCGACAAGCTCCTTAATGCGCCGCACGCGGGCTGCGGTCTGAGGCGTTGTGGAAAGCGTGTTGGCAAGCTCCTCGTCGCCCGGTTCGGGAACGGGATACTCGACGCGTATGTCAAACATCGTCTTTGCCGTCGCATCGATGATCGTGCATGGGCGAGACCCGCAGAGGAACCCCGCTATCTCGCTTGGCGCCCCGACAGTGGCTGAGAGGCCGATGCGCTGGAACTCGCCGGAAAGCCGGACGATGCGTTCGAGACCGACACTGAGCTGCGTGCCACGCTTGTCGGGGGCGAGCTCGTGCACCTCGTCGACGACCACTGTGCGCACGGTCTTGAGATTTTCCCGCATGACCCGTCCGGTGAGCATGGCTTGGACCGTCTCGGGCGTCGTGATGAGTATGTCTGGCGGGAAAAGCGCCTGCTTGCGACGTTCGTACTGTGTCGTGTCCCCATGGCGTACCTGCACATCGATGCCAAGCTCCTCGCCCCACCACTTCAATCGATTGAGCAGATCCCTGTTCAAGGCCCTCAACGGGGCGACGTAAATGGCCTTGATGCCCTTTTTCGGCTCCTTTAGCGACAGAATCTTCGAGAAGATGGGAAGAAGGGCGCTTTCCGTCTTGCCAGAACCGGTCCTCGCAATGATGACGACGTTTCGGCCTTTCACGATGGCAGGTATGCCACGTTCCTGGGGCAACGTCTGTGAATAGAATCCCTTTTTTTCAAGTGCGTCCTTGACAAGGGGATGGAGCATGGAGAAGGCTTTTGTCATTTTGTTACGCTTTTTGGAGACCGCATATATATATTTTGGTAATTGGCCGATGCCACGGCCTAGAACGATATAGAATTCCCCTGTCTTATTGATTTTGTTCCTTGCACCACCCGTGGAATATGGTGAATCCATGAAAAAGGAAATAGCAACCATCTGTATGATAGGGGTCTTGTGCATCGCCATGGTGGGCGGAGCTACGACCGCATGCAGACCACGAACACTGACATATCCACGACCGGTGGGAGCGTCAGACGTGTTCTCCGAGTTCGCGGAAGAAGCACAATTATATGCGCGCGTTCGTGACGATCTTGCCACAAGCGCTCGGGGCCTTGATGGAGCGTGGAGACGTGATGTTGAAAGCGCTTTGTACAGGACGATGCGTCTTGAGAGAAGCACGCTAGCCGCACTGGCAGCTGCGCACGATCATAATTTAGACAGGCAGGATGTCACACATGCGCTGGCGTCCATGCATCCGGAGGGGCGGCGAGTGTCCACCATGCTGCTGGGAACCCGCGATGTTTCGGGCCTTCTGCAATCGCTGCTACGCATGCTGAGAAAGGAGAGGTCAGAACTGTTCGAACTCTCGTGCACACTGTATGAAAAGGAAGAGGCACTTTCTGGTGGCCCATTGAGCCCAGGCATGTACAGGCGCAATCTCGCCGGCACCCTGGCTGAAGCACGCTACGGTGCCGCATCGTTTCGCTTCACCACCCCTCCAACAGGGGGGATCCCGATGACAAGGACGCCTGCCCCACTGTATCCTGACAATCCCTTCGTAACGGATGATGAGGATATCGATGGTGATGGCATCAGTGACCGGGAAGAGCAAGCACACGGAACAAACCCCTGTAAAAGGGACAGCGACGGGGACGGAATAACAGATGCTGACGAAATAGCTCTTGGCTACGACCCTCTATCGCCCGACAGCGACGGGGACGGAACGAACGACCTGGCAGACTTTGCGCCCCTCGACCCTTCACGTGGCGGTGGCGGCGTTGACTTCAACGACGATGAGGAGGTGCTCATGCTCATATACGGATCAATAGCGGTGACGGCAGCTATCGGAGCGATGTTTGGATGCAGCTCATGCATAGGCATCGCCATAAAGGCGACAAAGGAGTTTGTCGTCGTCTACCAGGAGGAGATGCGAGAGCGAGAACAGGGCACCGACGAGTGATCACCAGAGTGAAAGAATCCACCGTTTCATATGGGAGGTCTTTTCACCGACCCTCCCTTCTGCCTTCTTTGCCCTTGCAAGCATGTCCCCAAAGATGGACATGTATTCACGGCCCATGTTGACAAATACATCTTCATATGGGCGTTTGACAAGTTCGGCTAGTTCATCTCGTGCATCGAATGCGATCCGGGATGAGGGATCCATGCGCTGATCGTAGAACGGCAATGGCTCGTCCCATCGTATGACGCCGTACTTGCCGGATACGATGTATATGTCAAGCGACGAGGGGATCAATTTGTTTCGATACAACAAGCGAAGCGTTCGGAATGTGGGCCCATCGTAGCGGTCAATGGCCGGGAGCGTGCCCGGGGCATCATTTTTTCGTTGAGAGCACGAAACGATGAGAAGGTACATGGTATCATATGATATGGCGCGCATATAACGTTTATCACTTCCATTTAAACAAAAAGGTTTAAAACAGAAAAAAACATGGGTCACACGATGCGTATATTTTCTCGTCTTTCCCATAAACTGCTCATCACGTTCCTTCTCATATCGGTATTGCCGATATCGATAGCGGGGCTCTATTCGGTCAATCTCGCGACTGAATCGTTCGAGTCGATGACACTTGAAAACACGCAGTACGACCTCTATTCGTCTGCGGAGGAAATATATGATTTCATCAATTACAACAAAAGCGACGTGATATTCCTCTCGAAGGACCCTGCCCTGCGCGACTATTTCTATGCCAAGGCAACGCACAGCGAGACCGAGATAGAACGGTGGAGAAGCCTCCTCCAAGAACACATACTGATCTTTTGCCAGAGCAGGGAGATATATGACAAGGTGGCGTTCATCAACGAGGATGGAGAGGAAGTGCTGCGCATCGAAAACGATGGCGACCAGTTCCAAAAGACGAGCTACGACATGCTCGTGGACGTATCGAACAGGCAGTACTTCCAAGAGACGATGGATCTTGAAAAGGACCAAATCTTCGTGACCGCATCATCGACCGACCCATCGACGAAGACGACGCTCGTCACGTACGCAACGCCTGTCTATGACGAGACCAACATAAAGCGTGGCATCATCGTTGCAACGATGCCGGCTGATTACTTCCTCAAGCCAATACGGGAGTCGTACAGCACCGGCGACGAACCGCAACAGCGCTCTGCCATATTCCTCATCTCCAACAACAACGTCTACCTTACCCACAGGGTCGGTGAAGAGATAGACCCCGGCGAGATCGTCGAGATAGCGACGTTCGTGCTCTCTGGCAACAAGGACATCACATCGGGTGACTCGGGTACGATCACCGACAAGGAGGACTGGATCGTGACCTACACTCCTCTCTTCTTTGAACAGGTCATGCATGAGGAGTTCCTCGTGCTTGTGGAGGTCATTCCGAAAAACGTCGTGTTCTCCAACGTCGCATCGTTCAGGCAGGCGTTCATCTTGCTCATCGCTTCTGCTGTGCTCATATCGATAATCGCCGCTGTAATGGTGACCCAGACGATCACGCGCCCTCTCCGCGACCTGGTGAGGGGCACGAGGCGCATCGCACTAAAGGACCTGAGCTACCAGATCAGCGTCCCATCCGACGATGAGTTCGGATTCCTTGCGCGTTCGTTCAACGAGATGGCAAGCGAGCTCCAAAACAGCTATGCCGCGCTCGAGGACAAGGTAAAGGAGCGTACAAGGCGGCTCCAGCTCTCCAACGAGCGGCTCAAGGCCATCGTGTACGAGCTCAGGGAAGCCAACAAGAAGACGCGCGAGGCATCGCGCCTCAAATCCCAGTTCATCGCCAACATCTCCCACGAGCTCAGGACGCCGCTCAATGCCATCATCGGGTTCAGCGACGTGCTGCTCGACGATGAGAACCTTGATGATGAGCAGCAGGATTATCTTCATACGATATTGAGAAACAGCGAAAACCTCCTGCAGCTCATAAACGACATGCTCGACCTCTCAAAGATCGAGGCCAACAGGATGGAGGTCGTCTACCAAAAAGTGAAGATAGACGAGCTCATCAAGCGCATATATAAGCTCCTCTCGCCTTTGGCAAAGGAGAAGAACGTGACGATGGTCATCGAGAACGAGGTGGCGCCCGAGATAGAGATCGACAAGACGAAGCTGCGCCAGATACTCATCAACCTCCTTACCAATGCCATCAAGTTTAATAAAGAGGGGGGCCTAGTAAAGACCACGGTGAGCTACCTCGAGGAGGACAGCGATTATATCAGGATCGAGGTCATGGACACCGGCATTGGCATCGAGGAAGAGGACTTCGACGTGATCTTCGACGAGTTCAGGCAGATCGACGGCACGGAGACGCGCGACTTCGAGGGCACAGGCCTCGGCCTTGCCATCACGAAGAAGTATGTCGAGATGCTCAAGGGCTGCATATGGGTGGAAAGCGCGCTTGGAGAGGGCTCAAAGTTCATATTCACGCTACCAACATCGCCGCGGGAGGAAGAATGAATGGCAGGAGAACGAATACTCATAGTCGATGATACACCCGACAACATCAAGCTGCTTAGAGCGTTTCTCGGCCACGGGGATTATGACATCATCACGGCCGCCGACGGCGAAGAGGCGCTTGAGAAGGCGTTCACCGAAGCACCCGACCTCGTGCTGCTCGATCTCATGCTTCCCAAGAAAAGCGGTCTTGACGTGCTCAAGGAGATCAAGGAACGAGACCCCGACATGCCCGTCATCGTGCTCACTGCCTACGGGAGCGAGGAGACAGCCGTCCAGACGATGCGCGGCGGAGCCGAGGACTACCTCATCAACAAGCCGCTTCGCAAGGACGACGTCCTCAACGCCATCACCAAGACACTCAGCAGGCAAGACCGGCCTGACAACAATTACAGCAGCTCGCGGGCATACGAGCTCCTCACCGAGTTCGAGCGCGACCTTAACAACTTCATCAAGTCCACCCTTGAATCGCATTACGGCGACGACTGGTGGGAAAAGGGAGTGCCGCCCTATGTCCGCACGAAATGCGAACAGCGCAGGACGAACGCACAGCTGCGTAAGAAAGTACTCATGCCCCTGCTCTACTATTCTGACTTCTCATTCTACGTTCCTATCATCCTCTACAAGGACGAGCAGCGCGGCATAGACAACTGGAGGAACGTGTTCGAACGTTTCTTCGTCAACATCGGATGGATCAAAGCGCGCCTCATCGAGCTCAACCACATCCGGAACGACGTGGCCCACACGAAACCCATAAGCGAGCTCCAGTTCAGGAAGCTCGAGCTGTTCATCAAGGAGATACGGGAATACATGGGTGAATCCGGATGAAGCTCTGCGTGAGCGGGACACCGGGCACAGGAAAGACCACGATCGCATGCCACCTGGCCGCGCGCTTCGGGGTGCCGCATATCGACGTTTCGTCGATGGCGCGCGAGAAGGGGTGGATCATCGAGGACGATGAAGAGCGTGAGACCTCCGTCATCGACATCGAAGCGGCGCAGGGCCACATCGACGACATGGCCGAGGGCATTGTTGACGCCCATTACGCCGAGTTGTTCGAAGGCAGCCCCCTCCTTCTGATACGCTGCCCGCCCCGGCTGCTCCATCAGCGCCTCCTCGAGCGAGGATACTCCATGGAAAAGATACGTGAGAACATCATGGCGGAGATGGTCGACTCCTGCCTCATCGCCGCGATGGAGGAGAAGGGCAGGGAGTCAACGTTCGAGGTGGAAAACATCGAGCTCGAAAGCGCCCAGCGACGCGCAGAGGACATCGCGTCCGACCCCGCGCCAAGGCAGAGCGTTGCCCATCAGACCACCGTCCACTACCTCACTGAGGAGAATCTCTCTTTTTATCAAACACTCTGAGCCTCTTGACCGTGTAGATGAAAGGCGTGTCCAGCAATGCGATGACGAGCTTGACGGCATACTGTCCAAGTATCATCGGGATGAGGGGAAAGAGCCCGTAGAACGCGATTGAGATGAAAAGCACCGTATCGATCGCCTGGGAGACCACCGTCGAAGCGTTGTTGCGCAACCAGAGGTGGCGGGGAAAGCGGCGTTTCCACCATGCATAGCTCTTCACGTCGTGGTGCTGCGATGCGAGGTAGGCGGCAAGCGAGGCGAGGACGATGCGCGGCGTGTTGCCAAGAACGCTCTCGAACGCCGCCTGGTCCGACCAGAACGGGGCCGATTCCCAGGAGATCGCTATGGCGACGCTGAGGGCGAGGGCGATGCTTGCAAGGAATCCCGTCCACACCGCTGTGCGCGCCTCCCTCTCACCATAAAACTCGCTTAGCATGTCGGTGAGCAGGAAGCTCGATGAGTATGCTATTACTGCGGCAGGGACCGCCTGGCCGGCAAACATCACGATCTTGGATGCGAGCACGTTCGCTATCACCACAAGGGC
>DSAJ01000183.1 GCA_011372835.1 Methanomicrobia archaeon
TTCTTGTACTGCTGCTTGAGGATGTAGGACTCAAACGATACCATGTGAAACCATGCAAACCGAACTATATAAAATTAACCAATGGAAAAAGGGGGGTAATCAAAAAACTCAATAGTTTTATATATGGTGCTTTTTTTACCAAAAGCTTTTTTATCAATCGCGGGAATGTGTCGCCATGATTAGCGTTATCTTAGGCAGCCAATGGGGCGACGAAGCGAAGGGGAAGCTTACCGACATGTATGCTGAAAACGCCGACCTCGTTGTCAGATTCCAGGGGGGCAACAACGCCGGACATACCATCGTCGTGGGCGATGAGACATTCAAACTGCGCCTCCTTCCCTCGGGGATCGTCCAGGGTAAGGACGTGGTCCTTGGCAACGGCATGGTCATCGATCCCGAGGTCCTACATGAGGAGATCACCGAGCTGCGGTCCCGAAACATCGACTTTGGCAACATCTACATCTCGGAACGGGCGCATGTCATCATGCCCTATCACAAACAGGAGGACGTCATCCTCGAGGACCTCAAAGGTAAGCTCAAGGCTGGCACGACGAAGCGGGGCATAGGGCCCTGTTACTCTGACAAGGTGTCGCGCATAGGCATTCGCTTCACCGACCTGATCGATCAGGCGACGTTTCTCGAAAAGCTTGATACGGCCTATTCGATCAAGGAGCGATTCTTCAAGAGCCTGGGATACGATATGGAGGTGTCAAAGGACGAAATCATCAAGGCTTATACGAGGTACGCATCGATGTTTGGCATGTATGTCACCGACACACCATCACTTATCAACAAGGCAAACGATGCGGGCAAACACATCCTATTCGAGGGTGCCCAGGGAACACACTTGGACATCGACTTTGGCATCTATCCCCACAATACGTCCTCGAACACCGTTTGTGGCGGTGCATGCACGGGAGCCGGAGTGCCACCGCGATCCATCAACCGGGTTCTTGGCGTCGTCAAGGCCTACACGACACGGGTTGGGACGGGACCCGTTCCCACCGAGCTCACCGATGCATATGGAAAGCACCTAGCAAAGCAGGGGCATGAGTTCGGGACCGTGACGGGACGTCCCCGACGATGCGGATGGCTGGACCTTATGCTTATCAAGTATGCACATATGCTCAATCATTTCGACGGCATCTTCATCACGAAACTCGACGTGCTGTGCGGTCTCGACAAGGTCAAGGTCTGCACCGGCTATGAGGTCGATGGAACGGTCATGGACCACTTTCCCGCAAACATGGATGTCCTTGCACGATGTACGCCCGTCTACAGGGAGTTCGACGGATGGGACTTTGCTTGCGACGAAGTGCTCGAGAAGGGGTATGATTCACTCCCCGCCAATGCCAAGAGCTATCTCAAGTTCATCGAGTCCGAGTTGCGCATTCCCCTCTACGGTGTATCGGTAGGTCCACGACGTCACGAAACGTTCACATTCAAGGATATTTTTCGATAAGCTTCCTGTGCGGTTCCACACGAAGGTATAAATATCCTCTTTACCTCCTTTTTCCCATGAACCGTTATCTTTCCTTCATCGTTGTCGCGGTCCTGTTCATTGTCATGCTCCTGCCAGGCTGCATATCCCAGGACGAAGGTTCCGCAGTCGAATGCGAACAGCTCGAGGACGATTACGAGGAGCTTCAAGATGACTACGAGGAGCTCAGTGAAAGCTATGAGGCGCTCCAAAGCGACTACCAGGACTTGTACGATCGATGTAGCACATCGACGAGCACGCCCCCTCCCGCATCACCCGCCTGGGAGGACCATGTGACTTATTACCGGGTCACGTTCGGTGATGAGTATGAGGATTACTACTTCTGGCAGTATTCTTCCTACTCCTATTTAGGGTACTGGAAGGACAAGGAACGCACCATCCCCCGCGGATATCCGGTGGACAGCGGGGTACTCAACGACTATGTCGTCTACGATCATCAATGGACACTTATCGACTCGATATCAGAAGAGATAGAAAAGCTATCACAGGATCGGACGCATTATGCCAAGCTAGCGCTTGCATTCGTACACAATGCGATATACTACATGACCGATGAGGAGAGCACGGGCGTGGGAGAATACTGGAAATATCCTGATGAGACGCTGTTTGACAAGGTTGGCGATTGCGAGGACACGACGTTCCTCTACGCTTCTCTCCTCAGGGCCCGAGGGATCCCCGCGATCATCATCGAGTACGAGGACCATCTGGCCGTGGGCGTTGGATTGCCGACGTTTTCCGGAACGTATTACGAATACGATGGCACGAAGTACTACTTCGCCGAGACGACAAGCAACATGTTCGACGAGGACCGTGAACGGGACCGAGACTTTCGCATCGGCGAGTGTCCCGAGGGCCTGGACGAGGCCTACCTGCACGAGGTGCAGTGATCTCAGGTCAGGTCGATGATGTCTGCGGAGTTGGCATTCGTCTTGATGCGCTCTATGGCATCCAGGCATTCCTGCTTGGTGGCAAATCCCTCACCAACGGCGATCACCATGCCCTCACCGGACTTGAGCCTGAATCTGAACCTGCCTATCTTATCGTTGTATATCTCGAACTTGGGCGTGGCGCTCGATGTGCGCTGCGGCCCCTCCTTTTCACGCGTTTCCTTGCTTGCGCCTATGCATGGATGATTATATAGCGAAGGTGGAAATAGGACGGTGTTCACCACATGGATGATGCCGTTGCTGCAGCGTATGTCTTCCTCCTCGACAGTGGCACCATTGACCGTGATCACGATGTCCTCAACACCCAATCCGGTGTTCACCCGTACCATGAGCGGTTCTCCCTGTGCGGTCGTTATCGATACCGTATCCTCGAGCTCGGAGATGTGGTCCCACATCGTCTTACTCGTATACGTGTCAGAGGCAATATGATATAAGAGAACCTCATCGAGCATCTCAGGATCGTCGAGTATCTCCTCAACCAGGTCCCCTCCTAGCGCTTCGAACGCTTCATCGGTTGGAGCAAACAGTGTGAAGGGGCCCTTTCCATTGAGTATCTTTGCCATGTTCGCCAGTCCAAGGGCCCTTGTAAGGGTGATGAACTCTCCACTCTCAACTATCGTGTCAAGTATCGTCTTATCCTTCATGGTATCCCATTGTCTGATATGTATCATTACATACATATAGTTTGTGTAACGCTGCTCTATCAGGATTCCTCCCTTTCCATAACCCTTATAAATGTCCTTGCTTTTCCTCAAGATATATGCAAGATTCTATCGTTGTCCGTGGCGCACGCGAACACAATCTAAAAAACATCAATGTCACGCTGCCAAGGAACAAGTTCATAGTCATCACCGGCCTTTCAGGGTCTGGTAAATCGACGCTTGCCTTCGATACGATCTATGCAGAGGGACAGCGACGCTACGTCGAATCGCTCTCCGCCTACGCACGGCAGTTCCTGGGACTGATGAACAAACCAGATGTGGATTCAATAGATGGGCTTTCCCCTGCGATATCGATAGAACAGAAGACGACATCGAAAAATCCTCGCTCCACGGTGGGAACCGTAACGGAGATCTACGACTATCTGCGCCTTCTTTATGCCCGTATCGGCACACCGTACTGTCCGGTCCACAACTTACGCATCGAGAGGAAGACGCCTGATGCCATCTCCCGTGAGATCGAGGATGCGTATCGCGGTCAGGACATCATCATACTCGCCCCTGTCGTTCGGCAGAAGAAGGGAACATACGAGAAGCTCTTGTCGGACCTGAACAAGGATGGGTTCAGAAAGGCGCGCGTTGACAAGGTGATGGTGCGCACCGATGAACAGGTGACACTCGAACGCTATGTCAAGCACGACATAGAGATCGTCGTCGATCGCCTGGACCCCGCCGATACGACGCGTCTTCAGGAAGCGGTAGAGGTCGCCCTCGAACGCGGGGATGGCCTTCTCATAGTGGTGGGCAATGACACGGAACAGCTCTTCTCGTCCAAGATGGCATGCCCTGTGTGCGATATCACCTTCGAGGAGCTCCAACCCCGCATGTTCTCGTTCAACTCCCCGTTTGGAGCATGCGAGGCATGCACCGGGCTTGGTTACAAGGAGGAGATCGACCCGTCACTCGTTGTTCCCGATCACTCGCTATCCATCGCTGATGGTGCCATCAAGGTATACAAGAAAACGTTTGATGGATGGAGGATACGCCAGATAGCGAGTGTGGCCAAGGCCTATGGATTCGACATCTTCACGCCTCTCGAAACCCTTACAGAGAAACAGCTCAACGTCTTGCTCTATGGCACGAGCAAGAAGGTTGACATGCGCTACGACTCAGAGGACAACAATATGCACATACGGTACAAGCGGGAGTTTGAGGGCGTCATCCCGCAGCTCGAGCGCCTCTATCGCCAGACGCAGTCCGATTACCGACGCCACGAGATTGAGCGCTTCATGCGGTTCGTCCCATGTCCTGCATGCAAGGGAAAACGGCTTAAGGACAAGGTGCTTGCCGTAAAGATTAGCGGTAAGAACATCATCGAGTGCACGGAGCTTTCGATAAAGGATGCCTTGTCGTTCTTCGATACCCTCGAACTTACCGAGAAGGAGCGCTACATCGCCAGGCAGGTGCTCAAGGAGATAGCATCCCGCCTCTCATTCCTCAACGACGTGGGTCTCTCGTACCTCACGCTTGACCGTGCCGCAAGCACGCTCTCGGGGGGGGAGGCACAACGGATCCGTCTGGCGACCCAGATAGGATCGAATCTCATGGGCGTCGTCTATATACTCGACGAGCCAAGCATAGGGCTTCATCAACGGAACAACGACCTGCTCATCAAGACGCTGCACCACCTTCGTGACATAGGGAACACCCTCATCGTTGTTGAGCATGACGAGGACACGATACGAAAGGCAGACCATGTCGTTGACATGGGTCCTGGAGCAGGCATACATGGCGGTGAAGTCGTCGCAGCCGGTACGCCCGAGGAGATCGAGGCACATCCCGCATCCCTTACGGGCAGGTACCTCTCGCGTTCGCTCGTCATCGAAACGCCATCGGAGCGTCGACAGCTGCATGCACCGATACGCATCATCGGAGCATGTGAGCACAACCTTCGGGACATCGACATCGACATTCCCACAGGGGTACTTACCGTCGTGACCGGCGTGTCGGGCAGCGGCAAGTCAACGCTCGTCTACGATATACTTTACAAGGCGCTCATGCAGCGCATCTACCGCAGCAAGGACATCCCAGGTGCTCACCGTGAAATCATCACACCCCTTGAGACGGACAAGGTGATAATGATCGACCAGTCCCCCATCGGCAAGACCCCTCGCAGTAATCCTGCCACCTATATCAAGGTGTTCGATGACATACGGGCGCTTTTTGCACAGACCAGGGAGAGCAAGTTGCGCGGCTACAAACCGGGACGGTTCTCGTTCAACGTCCGAGGGGGAAGATGCGAGGCATGTCGCGGGGATGGGTTGATCAAGATCGAGATGAACTTCCTCCCTGATGTCTATGTGACCTGTGAGGAGTGCAAGGGGAAGCGGTTCAACAGGGAGACGCTCGAGGTGACATACAAGGAAAAGACGATAGCTGACGTGCTCGAGATGAGCGTTGAGGAGGCACTCGTCTTCTTCGAGCATATACCTTCCATTCGTCGCAAGCTCAAGACGCTAAGCGACGTGGGTCTTGGATACATCAAGCTTGGTCAGTCGTCGACGACATTGTCTGGCGGCGAGGCACAGCGCATCAAGCTCACCAAGGAGCTCTCGAAGAGAGCGACCGGCAATACCCTCTACCTTCTCGACGAACCAACGACGGGCATGCACTTCGATGATGTGAAGAAACTCCTTGACGTGCTGAATCGCCTCGTCGACATGGGCAACAGCGTCGTCGTGATCGAGCACAATCTCGATGTCATAAAGACTGCCGACCATATCATCGACCTCGGTCCCGAGGGCGGTGAGGAGGGCGGCATGGTCGTTGTGACAGGCACGCCCGAGGACGTGGTCAGATGTGCCGAGAGTTATACGGGACAATATCTCAAGAACGTGTTGCAGCATGGTACCAGTTGAAGACCTGCCGATCGAACCGGGTTGTTACCTCTTCAAGAACGATTCTGGGGAGGTCATCTATGTGGGAAAGGCAAAAGCATTGCGCGCCAGGGTACGGTCGTACTTCTCCTCAACGCAGGACGATCCGAAGACCGCACTGCTCGTATCCGAGATCGACTCGCTCGACTACATCGTCACCTCGAGCGAGGTCGAGGCACTCATCCTCGAAAGCACCCTGATCAAGCAATACCGTCCGCGATTCAACATCGACCTCAAGGAGTCGCAACGGTATGCGTACATCCTCATCACTGAGGAACGCTTCCCCCGATTGCTCGTCGTGCGTGACAAGACTCGCAAGGGCAAATATTTCGGCCCGTTCGTCAACGGGGAGGCGCGCGACAACATCGTCCATGCGCTCCGTTCGGCGTTTGGCATACGCCGCTGCAGCAGAATGAAGAAACGCCCCTGCCTGCGTGCCCACATTCGCACGTGCTCCGCCCCGTGTTCCGGTGCGATATCTGAGGAGGAGTACGGGCGGCGGATAAGGCAGATAGAAACGTTCCTCAATGGAAAGGTGGACGACCTCATAACGGAGCTTACCGGCGAGATGCAGGCACATGCATCGAACGAGGCCTACGAGAAGGCTCTGGTGCTGCGGGACCAGATCGCATCGCTTGCCTCGCTTCACGAGCGTCAGCAGATGGAGCGGACGGTCGACCATGATGAGGACATCATCAACTACTTGCGTGAGGATGACACGGTCTATCTTATGGTATTTCACATCAAGCGCGGCGTGATGACGACAAAGGACGACTTTCAGTTCTTTGCCAATGATGAGACGTTTCTCGATGAGTTCATCGTACAGTATTATGCAGATACCGTTGTTCCCAAGGAGGTGGTGGTACCCCATGAGCCCAAAGACGACGCCATCGCCGATTACCTGGGCGAGCTGCATGGTTCGAAGGTCTATATCACGTATGCCAAGCGCGGGCGCAAGAAGGAGCTGCTTGACCTTGTCGAGCGCAACATCGAGACCCACTTCCTTTTGCGTCGTCAGATGATGGATGACCTTCGCCAACGGCTCGACCTTCCCACGCTCCCCGCATGTATCGAATGTTTTGACGTATCTCACATAAGCGGTCGCTACATGGTGGGGTCTTCCGTGCAGTTCAAGCATGGGGCGAAGGAGCCATCCGGATACAGACGGTACCGCATACGCACGGTGGAGGGTATCGACGATTATGCCGCACTGCACGAGGTCGTGGGGCGCCGCTACCGGAAGCTCAGGGACGAGGGGTCAGTGCTACCCGACCTGGTCGTGATCGACGGAGGGAGGGGACAGCTCAATGCTGCCGCCGACGCATTGCGCGAACTTGGCGTCGACCTGCCGCTCGTGGCGATCGCCAAGCGCGAGGAGGAACTCTTCGTTAGGGAACGGGAGGAGCCAATCGTGCTTCCGAAACATTCTAAAGGATTGAGACTGCTCATTCAAATCCGGGATGAGGTACACCGATTTGCCATCTCGTATCACACGTTGCTTCGAACAAAGGGTATGACAGATGATTGATCAAACAGGTAAACGATTCGACGTTACATCGTCGTTTGAACCACGGGGAGACCAACCCAAGGCGATCCGGTCGCTAGTTGAAGGATTCAACATGGGACTGGACCGCCAGGTCCTCCTCGGTGTGACGGGCAGCGGCAAGACGTTTACCGTCTCGCATGTCATCGAACAGCTCCAGAAACCAACGCTCGTCCTTGCTCACAACAAGACGCTTGCGGCCCAGCTCTTCAGGGAGTTCACGTCGTTCTTTCCAGATAACAGGGTCGAGTACTTCGTTTCCTATTACGACTACTACCAACCCGAGTCGTACCTTCCCTCGACCGACACCTACATCGAGAAGGATGCCTCAATCAATCAAAAGATCGAACAGATGCGGATCTCTGCCACCGAGGCACTGCTCACGCGCCGCGACGTCATCGTCGTATCGTCTGTTTCCTGCATCTACAGCTTGGGCAATCCAGAGACCTACGAACGCCTCTCGCTCGAACTTCGGGTGGGCACCCGCATCCCACGCCGTGACCTCATCCTCTCGCTCGTTCAGCAACAGTATGAACGCAACGACGATGAGCTCTTTCCAGGACGGTTCAGGGTGCGCGGTGACGTCATCGATGTCGTGCCCGCATACATGGACGACATCGTTCGCATCGAGCTTTTCGGTGATGAGATCGACAGGATCTGTGTACTCGACAGGTACGACCTCACGGAAAAGGAACGCCTCGACTATTACTATCTCTTCCCCGCACGCCACTTTGCCGTTGATGAGGACTCCAA
>DSAJ01000149.1 GCA_011372835.1 Methanomicrobia archaeon
ATATTACTCTTCTATGTGACCTCCCCCCTGCAACAATGAATAACCGTTGGTCGTTATCATGTATGTCCTGCTCTCTCTCTTACACGATGGACTGCCGCATCCGAGTATGCAGTTGGAGCATCCTGAATATTGATTTTCAACAAGCATGATCAAGCCCTCGTCAATCATCGCATCCAATTTGGCTTGGAGTGTTTGTCGACGCACCCCCAATTCCAGGGAAATGTCATCCAAAGTGGCGCATCTACCAAGGACTTTTAGAATATCAAAACTTCTAAAAGCCATTCGTCTCACCGATATGTGCATCCTTTGCCTTGATGGAGCGGTAGAAGATCGCCACCGGGACAAGTGAGAACGGCAATAGCAGGAGCGCAGGTAGGTAGGGACCCGCATACGACGCTATGAAGCCCTCCATGCTGTTGATCCATGCCCCGTCCTCCGGACCAGGTATCGATCCCAAGACCATGCCAAGGAAAGACATGCCCCCTACGAACCAAACCATAACGTTGCCTACCAGTAGTTTGGCCTGTTGGTATATATCTGAAAGGTCCGTAATGGCCGAGAGGACGAAGATGCCACTTGAAAGGAGCACTACACCCCTCCACAGGAGGAAGTCTTCCTGGTCGCATAATATCACGGGCCCAACTTCGAAGCAACCTCCGGTTATGGCAACAATGATCTCTGCCAACCCTAGTGCCAGTACCATCAATCCGAATATGGCAAAGTACATGCTAAATGGTCGTATCGTATTATCTTTCATATTTACACACCTGCTAGTACGAGAATCCATCTCAAAAGCCCGCCCCATGCGAAGATTACTATGAAGAGCGCCACAAGGCTAGAAAATAGGAACACTATGCCCTCCCTCAGACCCGATTGCAACCCTTCTTTTAGTATCATGGCAAATGTGGCCACGCAGGGAAAGTATAAGCTGACAAGCACAACTGATGTGATAAGCTGTGAAACTGACATCTCTATGGCACCTAATTGTGCTACTGCAAGGTCCTTTCTCATAAACGCGGTGATCAAAGGTGCTACCGTTTCACCAGGCACATCAAACCACGATATCAAAACAGGTTCGAAGGTATTTGCAAGATACTCTATAACGCCTATGAGATAAAGCACATTCACAATGAGCACGCCCAAGAGTACGAGCGGTAGCGCCACTTTCAAGAATCCTCGTATACGTATCCACAACTTCCTCTTGACGTTGTTCCATCTTGGCATGTGGTATGGCGGTACATCCATGAGCATCTCAGGGGATTTTCCAGGTATTATCTTGTTGAGCACATACCCGAATACGAAGAATCCCAAGAGAAGGTAGAGTATGATCATGCCTACATATCCTGGAACGACCTCCAACATAACACCCAGCTGGGCGCCACAAGGGATGAACACGGCCAAAAGCGCCATCATCATGAATCGTTCCTTTTTTGTCTCCAAATTCCGTGTAGCTGCCACGGCGGGTACATTGCATCCAAATGAAAGGATCATGGGGACAATTGCAAAACCATGAAGCCCTATCTTGTGGAACAACGTATCGATCAACACAGCCAAACGAGGAAGGTATCCTGAGTCTTCCATGAAGATCATGAACAGGTAAAAGGCGAAAATCGCAGGGAGCACTACCCCCAGGGCAACGAAGAGGCCGGTTGTGAACACCCCTCCGGCTTCGAAGCATATATCGCCGGCATACCCCGGGGTGAACACGCCCGGGTCGCCGATAAACAGCTTGAACAAAATGGATTCATGATTGGTGAATTGATTGCCAAACCATGGGATTATACCTGTAAATGACTCGGTGCCGCCAAATAACTTGACCATGAACCCATCGGTGAAAAAGCCGGCTATAGCGCCAAAAAACGACCAGAAACCATAAAGGACCGCGATCGCCATTGGGATGCCCGTTAGCGGTTTGACCGTTAACTCGGCCACTGCATCCTTAATAGTTGCATTGTATTCTCCGTACCGTACGGTCTTCCTTGATATGTTGTCTATTAATTCCCACTTTTGATCTTCGGTCAGCATATTCACACCATTGCTCGTTCTACAATGCTCTTCACATCACTTGTGCATGCTTCATGAATGGAGAAAATGAGTTCTTTCATGCCCGCCCCGCTCACTGCAACTGTTGGAACAACAGGTACGCCAAGCAAGCTCGACAAATGGTCATGATCGATTGAGATGCCCTTGTCCTTGGCAACATCCCACATATTGAGCGCAATGATGACAGAACGTGAACGTTCCAATACCTCTAAGACCAGGTAGAGGCCACGTTCGATCTTTGTCGCATCCAGAACGCATATAATGACGGCATCCTTCTCCTGGGTGAATATCTTGAGAGCGACCTCCTCCGCCTTGTCTTTAGGGTACAGCGAAAACGTGCCTGGCACGTCCAAGACCTCTGTTTCATGCCCCTCAATGAAGACATACCCCTTCTCATAATCAACAGTTGTGCCAGGGTAGTTCGATTCGGTGGCGTTAGCTCCCGTCAGCCTGTTGAATACAACGCTTTTACCAACGTTTGGATGCCCCATGAGCAGAATTTTCAACATATTACCTCCACATCGATGTTTTTTGCATGCGCACGGGCTATGGAAATATTGGCGTTTTTTGCTGACACAACGAATGGGCCGCCCATTGGCTGTATCGACGCAATTGATATGGTCTCGTTAAGCCTCAATCCCATGGCTGATACGACTGGACGTATCGAGGGAGATATGTGCTTGACGATACCTTTTTCACCCACGTTCATCTCAGACAGCTTTTTCAACTACGTCCCCTCCTGACGAGGATCTTCCTTGCCATGCCCCGGCCAATAGACGTTGTAGTCCTATTGACATCAACCGTTACTGGGCCGCAATTAGAAATGACCCGTATTACACCGCCTACTTCCAATCCGTGCATTGCAAGCTTGTTCCTGATACCTTCACCGCCATAAATGCTGGCGATCGTTCCAAACTCGTTAGTCCTGAGCATCGAAAGTTCAACGATTTGCTCAGATGCTACCGAAGTGTATTCTTCATCGTTGTCTGTGTTCATGACATCACCTTTTAGGCTACCCTAAATAATTTAGGCTATTTAAATATTTTTCGGTTACCCTAAAAAATTAATAAAACAACGATGCAAAAGGAGTGGAAGAAAGAAGAACTGGTGGGCCCGTCGTGACTTGAACACGAGACCTCCGCCATGTCAAGGCGACGTCATAGCCAACTAGACCACGGGCCCAATGAAGCAGAGATAGCTATTTATCTGAGCTTTAAAAAGCTTACTGTCACGCCTTTTTTACTCGAGCTTTGCCATAACAAAGGCAAATGCACCAGCCATTATCAATACGATTATAAGGCCGCCCTTGATGAAATCGATCAGTTCCTGGGACCAGTCGATACCACCGTACGGAACGGCAAGAAATACGCCTACAACGATTAGCACAATGCCAATAAGTACCCATACTGCCTTGTTCACGATATCACTCTCCGATTTTGATGATGTTAGTATTCAATATCTTTTATAAATCTAATCCCATAGAATAGATGGTGTACATATATTAGTAGTTTTCTTTACTGCTTTCCTACATATGCGAACGGTTGATTGAGAAAAAATAAAAACTATTATAATGCATGAGTTGAAAGGGTGCACATGGAACGCATCGCATGGTCGGCACCTGCACGTGTTGACCTTTCAGGCGGAGCGGCAGATATTTTCGGGCTCACGACGCTCTCGATGGCCATAGATATAAGGACACGGTGCACCCTCGAGGAAAGCGATCACGGCACGATGGTGGACCTGGGATATGGCGAGGTATGCCTAAACGACGCTGTCGAGGATGAATATCGATTGCTACGGAACATACTCAAGACATATCATCCCAAAAGGGATGTGATCGTTTCTACATCCTCTGAGATCCCCCCTTCAAGCGGGCTGGGGGGATCCGCATCGTTTTCTGTTGCAACCATCGCAGCCATACATGACCTCAATGAAAACCACGTAACACCGTATCTCCTTGCAGAGATGGCACAGCGCATAGAGACCCGCGGCATGGGGCTCATGAACGGATACCAGGACCAATACTGTGCTACGTTCGGTGGATGCGTGTTCATGGACTTCAAGGGAAAGCACAACTATCCCCTCGGCCAGGAACCCTATGCGGTCGTCGAACCGCTCTCGTTCCCGTATCATGTCGTCATCGCGCATACGGGCGCACGGCATTGTTCGGGTGATGCCAATGCAGATCTCTATGAGAGTTATCTGTGTGGCGACACAAGCATATCCACGCGCATCAGCGAGCTTGATGACATCACGCGCACGCTGCGGGTGGCGCTCATCGACGAGGACTATGACACCGTGATATCCGTGGTCAATCGCAATCAGGATATCATCCGATCGTTTGACCGATCGACCCTTGACAACGAACGCCTCATCGAGATGGCGCTCTCCGCGGGCGCCGATGCAGCAAAGGTCACGGGCGCGGGATGCGGAGGATGCATAGCCGCCGTTTGTGAGACCGGTTATGCCACGTCGCGCGTTGCCAAGGCATTGCGACGCCATTCGCCATTCGTTCACGAGTGCGGCGTGGATGGGGGTGTGTGCCGTGAAGTATGAGACGGCCGTATTCGACCTCGACGGCATCCTCCTTGAGAATGGATTCCTCACGCACGAGGGAAAGGAAGCGGTGAGACTCCTGATCGACCGTGGCGTGCATGTCATATACTCCTCAGGCAAGAACTACTGGTACACCGTGGGTGGCCTTTCGTTTTCCCATCTCCTCCAGGACGACACGGTAGTGATCGCGGAAAACGGTGGCATCATATTCTATCCTTCGACCCTGAGAAAGGACATCATAAACGATCACGGGCCATCGATTGGCGAGATAGCGCGCTCGTTCAAACAACGGTACTGTTCATATGAGGGGGGACAGCTCGTCTACATGCCTTCAGGAAACAGGGTCTGGGAAGAACCGAAGGAGACGATATTTACCCTCTTTCCGACAGTGCTTAAGGATATTCCCGAGATGCAGCAGCACCTCGACGAGCTGATACACGACACCAACGCACCGCTCTACACGGTCGCTCATAGCGATGCCATCGATACCGTGCCGAAGGGTCAGGACAAGGGGCGTGCGCTTGAGCATCTTGAACGGCAGGGGACGCTCTCGCTTGCCACCACCATTGCGTTCGGGGACGGGGAAAATGACAGGGAGATGCTCTCTATCGCGGGGCTGCCCGTGACGGTCGCCAATGCCTCGCCGTCGATAAAGGACCTTACGCGGTCGCGCAACGGGATCGTGACCAGCAAACGGTGCGGTCTTGGCGTCCTTGAGGCGGTCCGCTTGCTCCTTTGAATTAATCCAACGTTACCTCGATGGTAAAGAAGACGGGGCCGCGCACATCGATCTTGTTGTTCTTCATCTGAATGAAGGTGCGCACTTCCTCTGGTATGGATACGTTGATATCGGAAAGACGCTTGACCATGCCAAGACGGAACTCCTTTTTACCCTCGAACCCCTGCTCGGCGAGCAGCTCAAGCTCGGATGACACATAAGCGAGGAACGCATCCATGTAGGTAAGCGACGTCCTCACGCCATCCGATACGACGGCCTCATGCTTCTTCGACAGGCCCGTTGGCGGGATTCCGTAGATGTTTCCCTCGTGCACATATAGCTCGTTGAACGCGGCAGGCCCAAGGAGTGACTTGTCCTCCTCGCGCTCGTTGATCTGCGCCTTTACCCTTCTTCCAAGGAACTCGCCCTCAAACGCGGTGAAGGCACATGGGCTCCGTGCGTCCTTGTGTTCATATGCGGCTGAACGCACCGAATCGATGAACTCGTTGCTGTCCCCGGTGTTGGGTCGCTTGACGATCGTTAACATCGAAGCGATCTCCTGATCGGAAAACGAGAATGAGTAGAACTCGGGATGGTGCAGCTCCCGAAGGTCGTTAACGTCCTCCATGAGCATCACGAGCCGTCCAAGCCCGGGGCCCGAGTTGAATACGGAATATGGTATGTTGTATTTAGCGAGCGCTATGGGCGAGTACATGCCGATCTCGGTCACCTCCACCCATCCGAATCGGTCATCCTTCACGAAGACCTCGTAATTGGTGCCGTATGCGTAGTAGATCGCCTGATTCGGTTTCTTCTTGAACTTGAGCTTCTCAAACCCCATACGATTGAAGAACTCCTTGGTGATATACATCCCGTCGGCGATGGTAAGTCCCTCGCCCATGACCACCATCGAGATGTTGTAATGGGCGCGCAGGTGCATGGGGTCCTCGCGCTGTTCGCGCCGGTAGCGCCATCCGGATGTGAAGAGCATCACCGGTAACGGCGCCTTGTCCACGAGCTGCGCCAACGTCGGGAACCAGGCGGTGGTGAAGTGGGAGTTGAGCACCTGGTCGGATGAGACGGGCGAGAGGTCGAGCACTTCGGGAAACGCCTCCTTGAGCAGGAACATGGCGTCCTCGGGGGAGACCTTCAATCGTGTGGCAAGCTCCTCGCTCAGGTCACCTGGGTCGATCTTATCAAGCTTGTAATCGCGAAAAACTTGCTTGAGCTTCTCGATGTCGAGCTGGGGCACCTTCTCGAGGATGAACGCCTGCTTCTCCTCCGATATGCCGATGTCGGGCCTTGGAAGCGTGGCCAGGAAGTAGAGCCTGTCAAGGATCGCTGGCGCCTCGGGCCCGTATTGCTTCATGACGTGATCCTTGGAAAAGAACTGCTTGAGGTAGACCTCGTCGAATCCCATCTCTAAAAGGATATCGCGTGACTTGAGCGCGTACCTGGAGAGAAGGTGTTCCTTCCCTCGCCGTTCGGGAAGGGTAAACGTCCGCTCGCCCTCGAAGTAGGAGCCTGTTTCCTTCCATACCTCAAAAAAATCCTTTTGTGCACGCTTTCGAATATCCTCAATGGGAAGCATGGGATCACCTGTAATCGTACTTGTTGTCGTTCACCTTGGGGTAGCCTTCCTTTTTCGACTCCATGTTGGGCATTGGTATCGGCGGTATCAACTCGAGCTGTTTCGAAAGGAGGACTAGCTCGGGCATGCAAAACCGAAGGATGGCCGTATGAATCTCACGGGAAAGTGCCGATGGTAGTTTCTTGTTCGCAACGTCGATACCCTCAAGCGGAGGATTTGCGTAGCGAATCTCGCCTTCGATCTTGATGCTTGCAACATTTGGATAGTAGTCGACTGAATAGACGAATCCGACAAAGAGCATGGACGCATCGGTGTGCAACGACGTGATGCTCGAGCTGGTTGTTATCTTTGTGTTGCGCATGGCCTCTGGGCCCATGACGAACCGTTTTGCATCGATTGATCGAATAGATATCTTTTGAATAATGGCACTCACCTGCACGTACGTCTCGACCGTCCTTTAAATATGTTATTATGATATTTTTCGTACGCCTTTCAGAGGGGTAGAGCGCGTATTCGAATCATCGCATGGAGCATGTATCCCTTTCGTTTTCGGACCATCGCCTTTGCATCGAAGAGTCGTGATATCTACAAGAGCTACCAAAAGAGATGAAAGGCCTCGTGGGACCATTTAAGAAAGGATCTCCTTCACGCGACCCACATTACCATTCGTAAGCCGTACCTTGATACCGTGAGGATGGTATGTGCTTCGTGTGAGAAGGTCCTTGACATCCCCATCGATGAATCGAGATCTGTCCTCGTTGAGACAGATAGTGACCTTGGTTCCGGGACTAAGATTTTTTCTGTGTTTGGCTCGTTCGTCCATGAAAAAGGAAAAGCGTGTCTCTTAATAAAGTCTTGTGCCAAAGGAAGCGATTCCCAGACCCATTGATTCGTAATCGTGGGGATGTCGCAGAGCTCAGGGGTCCAAACGGGCACCAAGACGTACACTACCCTGTGGAAATGCGATCGCATGCGTATATGGTCCGTCATACCCTGTCTTCCATGATATCGCAGTGAAGACCGCTCGATGCGTGCGTATCTGTTCGACGACTGGTGTGCGCTCGTGCGTCTCCTCGTATGTCTCTGGACCCACTATGTCAATGTCTTCCACGACCATTATCTCACAAGCACCATCGCCCGTGTCATGAACGGATGTGCTCGACGGCCCCCAATGTGAATGGTAGATACGGGCGCCCTCGCGCTTCGTGCCGTCAATATCGACGAGTCGTCCCGAAAGGGAGACCTGGTCACCGACCTTGAGGCTCATGCATTCCTCGTAGATCCCGGGCGTTCGAGGGATGACGTGTGTA
>DSAJ01000193.1 GCA_011372835.1 Methanomicrobia archaeon
ATATTACTGCACGTCCCCTACACACGGCTATCGGCTCATTAGCGCCCCCTGACCCTCACGATGCGATGCGCTACGTAAGCCGCGCCAAACCCGTTGTCGATGTTGACGACGCTGATGCCGGGTGCGCAGCTGTTGAGCATGGCAAGAAGCGCCGAGAGTCCCTCGAACGAGGCACCGTAGCCCACGCTCGTGGGCACCGCGATGACCGGTACGTTGACCAACCCACCGACAACGCTTGCCAGCGCACCGTCCATGCCCGCTGCGACGATGACCGCCCCTGCGCTTCTGATCGTGTCGAGATGGCCAATGAGGCGATGGATGCCCGCGACGCCGACATCGCCGATAAGTGCAACATCATCACCGAGCATGCGCGCCGTCTCGGCAGCCTCCTCTGCAACAGGGAGGTCAGACGTGCCTGCGGTGAGTATCACGATCGGCGATGAACCACGTGCGGCCGCGGGCTCGCCGATGGTGATGACCCTTCCCAGCTCGTTGTATCGCGCGTCGGGATGGTCGTGTCTCACACCATCGTAAACATCAGGCGATGCTCTTGTGGCGATGATGGGAACATCGTGCATGCGCATGGTGGAGACGATGCGGATCACCTGCTCAATGGTCTTCCCCTCGCAAAGTATCGCCTCGGGTCCACCCGTGCGAGCATCCCGTCCCGTATCGAGCTTCGCTTGGTCCATGTCAACGTAGGTCGATGTGGAAAGTCGGCCAAGGGCCTCCTCTATCGAGATGGTGCCTTCGCTGATGGCCTCGAGAATCATGCGTACGTCGTCAGTCTTCATCGCCACGCACCCTGACCAGGTATTCCTTGAGCGCCGCAGCATTGTTTTGCTCCCTGTCCTTGGCGGCATAGAGGAGCGTGACGACCTCATGCTCGCGTGAGAGGCCCAGGAGCTCATCGACATCGTCCTTGTTCCTCTCGAGCTCATCGAAGTAGGCCTTCCTGAACGCTGTCCAGTCGCCCTCACCCTTGTGATACCACGTGCGCAGCTCGTTGCTGGGGGCAACGCCCTTCATCCATGCGTCGAGATGGGCCTTTTCCTTCGAGACGCCTCGCGGCCACAGGCGGTCGACGAGCACACGGAAGCCGTCGCCGTCCGAGACATCATCATAGATCCGCTTGATACGTAGCATATGTCACCTATAGGGCGGAGGTATTTAATTAATCATATGGGCGCTTCATCGAACGAACCGTGGCGATACCCCTCCAGATCGAGCGTGACATGCCCAAATCCAAGGCGCCGGAACACGTCGTGGATGTCGTCCATGGCCTGTTCCGAGAAAAGACGATGGCGCTCATCTGGTGACACCTCGATGCGTGCGACGTCGCCATGCACGCGAACGCGCACCTTTGAGGCACCTACGGTCTCGCGCATGTAGAGCTCTGCAGCCTCGATGCGTGCAAGCATCTTTTCGTCTGCGGGAGTGTCATAGGGCAACCTCGTGAGGAGACACGACGAAGAGGGTGCGTCCGCGACCTCGGGAGCGAGCCGGCGTGCCAGGTAGCGTACATCGCGCTTTCCCAGTCCGGCATCGGCCAGGGGGCTTTTGACGTCTGCCTCATCGAGCGCGCGAAGGCCGGGTCTGTATTCCTCGAGCTCGTCGGCGTTCGTGCCGTCAACGAGCGTGCATCCCCGCGCCGTGGCGACGGTCTTCATGGCGCGCACCATGTCCCGCTTGCACAGGTAGCAGCGATCATAGGGGTTCATTCGGACGTCACCGGGAAAGTCGCGAACGATGACATCATGCGAGATATTGCGTAGCGATGCGAAGTATACTGCGCGATCGATGCACTCCCGCTGTACGTAGGGGTAGGCGATGGTAACGGCATGCACGTCGCCCTCGAGCACCTCATGGGCTGCCTGAAGCAGGACCGAACTGTCGACACCTCCCGAGAATGCCACCATCATGCTGCCGATGGGGCGCAGCGTCTCCGAGAGGCGCTGGTAGACGTCACTTGCTCGAACATCCGTCAAAGGAACGGCACACCTCCTCGTAGATCCGTTGCAGCGAGACTCCGTGCTCCTGGGCGCATTGCCTGCACTCCTCATATTCGGGTTTCATGTGGACGCATTCATCGCCCATATATGCCATCTTGACCGTTATATCGCCATACGGCGTATGAACGATACCATACGTGCGGTCGAGCATGTGCTTCGTGACGGAATGGGTGCGGATGCCAAGCGTCGTCGACTCCTTGAAGACGACGGAGAGGATGTCGCGCTCACGGTCCCGATCGTAGAGCACGCCCACCTTCGTCGCGGGGCGGCCCTTCTTCATGATGATGGGGGTGTAGAAGACGTCCGCGGCGCCCGCCTCAAACAGTTTATCGCTGAGATGTTCGTACTGCTCCGGATTCATGTCGTCGATGTTGCATTCGGCCATCATCGCATGGCCTATGGCCCAGATGCCGCCTGCGGTGTCATCATGACAGAGGCATGCCCGCAGCACGTTGGGGATCTCGAGGTCCTTGGTGCCAAGACCGTAGCCGACCACATCGATGGTAAGCTCGATCGTGTCGGTGAACTCGTCCACGAGCGAAGCGAGGATAGCAGCTCCTGTAGGCGTGGTCGTCTCGGATTGGACGGCGCCGCTTCGCACAGGGATGCCCTTGAGGAGCTCGGCCGTTGCGGGCGCAGGTACCGGGAACGTGCCGTGCGCGCAGCGGACCATGCCGCCACCCACCTGGACAGGGGACGATATCACACGGTCGACACCAAGGCGTTCGAAGCAGAGCGCCGCACCGACGATGTCGACGATGGAGTCGAGCGCGCCCACCTCGTGGAAGTGCACCTCCTCGAGCGTGGTGCCGTGCACGCTGGCCTCGGCACGGCCCAGTCGTGTGAAGATGTCGATGCTGCGCTCCTTGACGCGATCAGGAAGCGAGCTCCTGGTGATGAGCTCAACTATATCCGTATAGGTGCGCGAATGGTGCGAATCGAGGGCGATGACATCGATTTTCGTGCCCGTGATGCCCTTTCGAGCATCGCGCCTCACCTCGAGGCGCACGTCCTCATCGAGGCCGAGCGCCCGAATGCCCTCCTCCAGATAGCCGATATCGACACCCAACTCGATCATCGCGGCGAGATTCATGTCGCCGCTGATGCCGGAGAAACAGTCGTAGTAGAGCACCTTCACATCCTCACCCCATGCAGCATCATGTCCGCTCACGTTCCAACTTTCGTGCAGCACGCAACGCGCGCCAGCGCTTGTACTTGAGATAGCGCTTCACGAACCATGCGATGAAGCGTGTGCCGGGACCCTCGAACTCGCGCTTGACATCATCGAGGAGCCTGGGAATGTCGAGCTCCTGCGGGCAGTGGTCGAGACATTGGCCGCAGTCGGTACAAAGCGACGGCTTCGACGACTTCCCGTTCGTGACGCCCTCAAGCCACACGATATAGGCGCGCAGCGCCCCCATATTGTCGCCGAACATGTGCTTCATGTTGTAGACCTCGAAACACGTCGGGATGTCGACGCCATGGGGGCATGGCATGCAGTACTGGCATCCCGTGCAGCCGATGGCTGTGAGCTCGCGGTACTTCTTGCGCGCTCGGTCTATGATCTCGTGCTCCTCATCGGTGAGCGAGTTGGGCTTTGCCTCGTCGGCCACGCGCATGTTCTCCTTGATATGTTCCTCCTCGTTCATGCCCGAGAGGAGGAGGGCGACCTCGGGATGGTCCCAGACCCATCTTAGCGCCCATTCGGCAGGGCTGCGCTTCACGGGGGCCGCGTCCCATATTTCCTGTACCGGTTCGGGGACGTTACCGGCGAGGGCGCCACCGCGAAGCGGCTCCATCACCATGATGCCAAGGCCCTTCCTGGCTGCGTACTTGAGGCCCTCGGTGCCTGCCTGATACTCGGTATCGAGGAAGTTGTACTGGATGAGGCAGCAGTCCCAGTCGTAGGCGTCGACGATCTCTTTGAAGACGTCGCGCTGGCCATGGAACGAGAACCCGGCATGGCGGATACGGCCGTCGGCCTTGGCGGCATCGAGGAACTCGAGAACGCCGAGCGTGCTCATCTTGTCCCAGTTCTCCTTGTTGAGATTGTGAACGAGGTAATAATCGATATGGTCGGTCTTGAGCTTTGCAAGCTGCGTATCGAGGAGCTTGTCCATGTCGTCTCTCGACTCGGTAGACCAGGGAGGCAGCTTTGTAGCAAGGAAGACCTTCTCGCGGTAACCGCCTGCGAGCGCCTTGCCAAGGAACGTCTCGCTCATGCCCATGTGGTACGGCATGGCGGTATCGATGTAGTTGACGCCGTTGTCGATGGCATATCGTATCTGTCGAGTGGCACGAGGTTCATCGATGACCGCCCCTTTCGTCGGAAGGCGCATAGCGCCGAAACCGAGGACGGAGACCGTGTCGCCCGTCTTCTCTATGGTGCGATATTGCATGGTATCCATTCAACTGGGACATTTTAATATGTTATGCGCTAATGGGTCCGTAGTTCATTGTAATCAATACAACAAAGAGAAGCAACGCACCGGGATGTCGTTTATCAACTCACAGGTCATACTACCACATATGGGGAGGAACATAGGGGTATGTGGCATCAATTGCGACGAGTACGAAGCGTACCTCCTCACTCGAAATGCCGACATGGACGGCCTCGAGGCACTGGCGAAGAAATGGTCGGAGGGACGCCGCATCCTCATGGGCAGGGATGTCCTGTGTTGCGGATGCACCTCGCCCGGGGGTCCCCTCTTTGAGTTCAGCGAGGAATGCGAGGTACGCACCTGTGCATATGAACGAGGATATGCCAGATGCAGCGAATGCGACGACTTTCCATGCTTGAAGCTAGCAACGATATACGAGAAGTACCCCGGGGCCAAGGAGAATCTCGAGCGATTGAGAGAATAGTCGAACTAATCGGTCGCAATGATGACGTTTGACGCCTTTATGACTGCGTGTACCTCTTGTCCCTTCTTTAACCCAAGACGTTCTGCAGATCCCTTGGTGATGACCGAAACGATCGTCTCACCGCCGGGAAGCTTCACGATCACTTCGGCATCGACCATGCCCTCGGTGACCGATTCCACAGTGCCCTTGAGCACGTTGCGAGCACTTAATTCCACAATCTCACCCGTGGTAACATTAGACTCTGCATCTATTTAATCATTGCCATGCACACTTTTTCGCACGAAACTGTACGAAGGATATTCTTTTAACGTCTCTTAAAGATTAATGTCCATGGACAAGGAAATGATCAAGACGACATGCCTGCGCTGCCTTGCAGGGTGTGGCATGCAGGTCCATGTCAAGGACGGGCGACCCGTGTCCGTCGCAGGCGACCCCGACAGCGTTTCCGGGCAGGGCATCCTCTGCGTACGGGGAAAGGCGACGCTTGATTATGTGTTCAATGAGAAGCGATTGACGGTCCCGCTCATCCGCGAGGGCGAGCGCGGCTCGGGACGATGGCGCGAGGCGACGTGGGACGAAGCGCTCGACCTCATCGCCGCATCGTTTTCACGCCTGCGCGACGACCATGGGGCCGAGTCGGTGGCGTTCATCGAGGGTGGTTCGAAGGGATATCTCGACGCCTGGCTTTCACGATTCGCCAACAAGTTCGGTTCGCCCAACGTGACGAAGGCCGCCCAGCACTGCTTCCTCCCCACGTTCCTGGGGTCCAAGCTCACCTATGGCGCCCTGACGCGCCCCGATTTCGAGCATCCGCCCGAATGTCTCGTCGTGTGGGGGGCCAACAAGCATGAGACCGCCCTTCCCGAGGGCACGCGAAAGGACATGACGATAAGCGAGGGCAAGACGCTTGTCGTCATCGATCCCGCACCAACCGCGATTGCGCGCAAGGCAACGGAGTGGGTGCGCCTGCGACCCGGCTCCGACCTGGCGCTCGCACTGGCCCTCATCAACGTGATCATCGAGGAGGGGCTCTACGACGCGACGTTTGTCAGGTGGCACTGCGTGGGATTCGGTGCGCTCAAGGACCACGTCAAACAGTATACGCCATCGTGGGCCGAGGGTGAGACCGGCGTTCCCGCAGAAGACATAGTCCGTGTCGCGCGAACGTATGCGGCGACACGACCTGGTGCCATATTCTCGGGAAACGGCATCGAACACTATCACACGAACTTCCAGATGGGCAGGGCGCTTGCCATCCTACGCTCGCTCACGGGCTCGCTTGGCGCACACGGGGGCGACATCTTCTGGCAACGGCCTCCGCTTCGCCACAACGGTGACCCTGAGCTGACCGCGCACGGCGAGCTTCCCGACGACGTTCCTGACGTCAACTATCGGGACGACCTCATCCCCCTCATGCCCTTCGCACTGCACCAGAATCTCACCTCGGCCATGCTCGAGGGCGTGCCCTATACCGTGCGTGGTGCCTATGTCATGGGGTGCAATCCCCTGCTCACATGGCCGGAGAGCGAGACCGTTCGCAAGGCGTTTTCATCCCTTGACTTCCTCGTAGTAGCCGACCTTTTCATGACCCCGACAGCGGCGCTAGCCGACGTGGTGCTTCCGGTCGCATCGTATCTCGAGATCGATTCGGTCCATGTGGGGGAGTTTGTTCCAGAGGTACGTGCCACACGCTCGATTACAAGCGTCGGCCAGGCGCGCTCGGACTACGGGATATTCGCCGAGCTGGCCTCGCGCATGGGATGGAATGGGGGTGGTCCGATGCGCACGAGGCGCTCGACTTCGTGCTCGAGCCTTCTGGCATGACGTTTGGGGAGCTTTCCTCACAGGGCCAGATCCCGGCCAAGAAACTGTTTGGAGACTACGGTTCGAAGGGATTTGACACGCCCTCGGGCAAGGTCGAGCTCTATTCCGAGCAGCTCGAGGAGTGGGGATTTGATCCCCTTCCCACCTACCGATCGCCGTTGAGGGCTGACGACGACTATCCACTCCTCGTCACATCGTGGAAGGTGGGTCCGTTCGTCCACTCAGGCAACAGGGAGGTCCAGGCGCTGCGAAGGCTCCACCCCCACCCCATGGCGCTCGTGAACGAGAAGACCGCACGAACATACGGCATACACTCGGGCGAGCCGATGGTGATCGAGACAAGGAAGGGACGAATGGTGCACATCGCACGGCTCAACGCATCCGTCTCTCCAGGAGTCGTCATAGCGGAGCACGGTTGGTGGTTTCCCGAGCGCGCCCCGCTCGATGGCTGGGACGAGAGCAACTTCAACGTGCTCACATCGCGGGACCGGCCCTACGCCCGGGAGATGGGCTCATCGCAGCTCCGCGGTCTGCCGTGCAGGATCTCCCCTCTGGATCGATAAGCACACAGGGGCGCCAGAAACGCGCGCATGATAACGGTAATACGCTCATGCGAACTCGCTGTACACGATGATGGACGCAAGTGCCATGACGAGCGCAGACAGTCCCATCTTCAGCCAGCGTCCGTCCGTGTTGATGGCGATCAGGCTCCCTATGTAGGAGCCTGCTATCCCCGTGGATGCGAGTATGAGTCCGGGCGCAAGCACGATGTCGCCCCGGTACATATACCCCGATAACGCAACGAGGGAGCAGAAGAAGCTGGCAAAAAGGGATGTCGCTATGGCTGCATGCATCCTCACATGCATCGAGCGCAGGATCGGTGGAAACAGCGTTCCGCCGCTTCCACCCCGCATCCCGATGATGATGTTGCCAACGAACGCGCCGGCGAACAGGTTCACTGGTGTGGGTCGCAATCGGTTGTAAAACGACGTGCTTATCCTGTCAAGGTAGAGGCCCACAACGGTGAGGGATGCGGCAAACAAAAACGTGAGCGCAAGCACGGCAGAGGGTACCACGCCCACGAAGTATGTGGCAAGGAGAATACCGACGAGACCGCCAAGCGTGAAGACCTTGACAACACTCCATCGTATCATCGCCCTGTGCATATACGTCCCCACGAGCGTGGAGAACGGTATTGCCACCATGTTGGTGGCAAACGCATTGATGATGGGCATGCCCGTCAGTACGAGAAGGGGGATGCGTATGGAACCTGCGCCGATGCCGAACAGTCCGCTTGCTATGCCTGTGGAAAATCCGATAGCAATGTAGCCTGCCGCCAACAGCGCATCCATATAGTCCCATTCAACGAACGGGCATAAATAATCACTGTTGATGACTTGATTATCATCTCTCTTGCACGGCCCAGCGTAGTCGAATTTGAAGGAAAAGATTTATAA
>DSAJ01000173.1 GCA_011372835.1 Methanomicrobia archaeon
ACGCCGGCATGATAATGATGCCGCGGCCATCGGGGAATGTCCCGCGCATCCAGCATTTCTCCTTCGTTCGATTGCCAAGTTCGTCGGTGATCTCGATGGCGGGATGCGAGTGGCCTAGTATGAGCGTCTCGAATGGCATCTCTGGCACGTTCCTGTGACCATGGCTGAGCACGATGCCGTCCAGTGTGAGATAGGGATGGACGGGGGCGGAGGTAAGCGCCTCTATCGAACCGTCGTGATTTCCTTTCACGATGTCCACAGGTATCGAGAAGTCGAGGAACCGCGGCACCGTCTTCGTTTCCAGTATAGAGACGGTCGGTATGTTGTGTTTCACATCGCCAAGGAGCACGAGCCGCTTGGCGTCGGTCATGCCTATGATGCGCTCTATGGATGCCTTCACCTGTTCGGTCTGGTGCGGGATGTTGATACCCCTCTTGAGCAGCTCGTATTCGATCCCAACATGGGTATCGGCGATGACAAGCGTCTTTTTATCACACTCGATCACAAGTGCCGGTTCATCGATGAGCGGGGTCACTGACAGCATCACCATTTATTCGCCCATACTGCTTTAAAGCGCTTTCTACAATGGCGTGGGGCGATGTTATACCGGATAAGTTTATATTAGAGGAATACGAGAAAAAATGGGGATTTGGATTGAAAGGGTATATTGTAGCTGGATTTTGCCTCATCGTCGCAATTCTTGTCATGATGGGAACTGGTGCATACTCGAGCGTGTTCGTAGAGCGTGAGACATCTCTTGCGCTGGCCGATGATCCTGCCGGCTTGATAGCCCTGTCTCCAGGTACCGATTCCTACTTCATGGACACAGACGGCGATGGAGCCTATGAGCTCTACATTGAGGACATCCAGGCGGGGAGCGAGGAATCACGATATGATGTAATCCTTCTCACGAACAATCTTAATCAACAACTCTACCTCTCGATCAACGATCACGGGCCCCATTCGGACAACGTGACGTTTGTGAGGGACGGCGTCAACATCGAGACCGGGGGGATATATGTGGAAAGCGGCGAACAGGTCTCCATTTCTGTCGACGTGAACGCCTTGTCGTTTAGTGCCGATGAGACGCTCATCGACGATCTCGACATCATACTCACGACCGTTGCAGGCAGCCCCATCGTCACGCTAGACAGAATCGCCGTTATCGCAACGACAGGCGAGGGGGGAACGTATGACCCCCGTGACCACACGATGCCCTCAAATGCGGAGTACCTTAGGCAAAAGGCATATGCGGTCCTGACATCCGGTGGTAGTATTCGCACACATCCCCCACCTAAAATGTTTGAAGACCTAGGCGTCGATACCAATCTGTGGAATGGTAGCATCAACGGATACTTCTATTACTATGTGGAATGGGAAGATTACAACGATATGTCTGCGATAGAGGTCGATATCAACAGGAATCAAGGCGTTGTCGTGGAAACACACGACGGGTCGTCATATATGCTGGACAAATGGGATAGCCTTTATCTGGGCGTATACGATGCCCGGTACTATGCGAACGTGGGTGGTTCGATCCAGCCCGTGGATATTATCTCGTATTATTGACGGGGGATCATGGTGAAGACGAGAACGCTCATCGAATCAGCTGTTTACCTTGTTGTCCTCTTCCTCTTCTTTCCGATCATAATTGGTGGTCTAGTCAACCAACCCGTCGGCGTTGCGTATGTGCAGACCGCATCGATGGAACCCCACCTCAGTCCTGGCGACGGATTTTTCATCATACCCTCCCAGATCGTTGATGATTATGCGGTGGGCGATGTCATCACGTTCAGAGCGGAAAACCTCCCCTATGATTTCGTCACTCACAGGATCGTGGGCGAGACGTCACAGGGGTTTGTCACGCAAGGTGACAATAACACGTTTACCGACCAGGCGGGGACGCATAATGAACCGTTCGTCAATCGCGAACAGATAGCTGGACGCGTGGTGCAGTGGCGCGGAAGCGTCCTGGCAATCCCCCGTCTTGGCAGTGTCATCGATTCCGTATCCGGTGCTCTTGATTCTGTCACTCAGCGTTTTTTCAATGCTACCGGATTCGAGCGGCCGGACGGTCCACTGGGTCAGGTCCTTTTTGCGCTGATCATACTTTCGATAGTGGCCATCGTGGCAGACATCGCATCATCCCGCATGCGACTCGGAAAAAGGTCACGCTTCAGGGAAGTGAAGACGAAGGGATCACCCTACACGATCTATGCCGCGTTCATACTCCTCATCGTACTGGCGACGACCGTATCGATGCTGTCGATGACGCAGCACAACCGCATCGATATCGTGGCGACGGAGGGACAGACCAACGCTCGCGCGGTGCACATCGGCGAAACGGCGACACAGTACCTTGCGGTACACAACAGTGGGTTCATACCCGTCTACGTCCATACGCGTGAGCAGCAGGGCATCGTCTCCATTCCCTGCGAGTCGATGGTGCTTGAGGGGGGGCTGACAAAACGTATACCATATGAGGTGCATGCACCATCTTCGCCAGGATATTACCAGGCATACGTGACGATCGATGTTTACCTTGGCATACTACCGTATGATGTCACGTTCGCGCTCAGGGACGTTCATCCCTACGCGCCGCTGATCGTTATCGACGCCATTGCCATTCTCCTATCGCTGCCGATCCTCATCGTGCTTCGAAACGAGATGGGAAAGGCCGAACGAGGGAGGTCGCGCAGCCGAAACATAAAAACGTTTTAATATAAATATGTTAGAATATGATGGGATCACATGAATGCGCTCCATAAGGTCTTGCTTATCGTTGCCATTGCCGGATTGGCCGGGTCATGCGGCTGGGCATATTGGGAATATACCGATCATCATACCGAGACCGTAAAGACGGTCGATTACGGATACACGTACTCGGGCACGTATTCGATCAGTGCAACGGTGACCGAGGAGAACCCCGTCTATGACATGGGCACCATTCTCAGTGATATGGCTGGTTACTTCTACGCGGTATCGCCGAACGCTACCGTTGACTTCTCGTTCATGTTCAAACCAACAGAGAGTGATGCCTCTGTTGACGTCTCGACGGAGACATACCTTATGCTCCTGGAGCAAAACGATGAAGGAGTCGCGTTCTGGAGCAAGCGCATCCCACTGTCGTCAAGCTCTGGCAGCGTGGAAGGCGAGGGGACGATCTCCGATTCGTTCGTGCTTGATGCGGCAATGCTGCGCGCACGCATCATGGAGATCCGCGATAGCCTTGGGGCGTCTGTGGGACGCAGCGAGGGCGAGATCGTGACACATCTCGTCTACGACGGTTCGATAGCCTCGACAACGATATCCGACGATACGTATCTGTCACTTCCCGTGACGTTTGGCCCCGACTATTATGCGTTTGACATGTCCTCAGCGACAAGCTCGGACACGAAAAACTACTACACGGCAGAACAACGACAGGTGCAAAACACGCTCTCGGACATCTACGTGCCTCTTGCAGCATGCGTGGCGTTTGTGCTCGCAGCCTTCATCATAGCATGGCATGGCCGTCGCCGTGGTGGCACCACCAACATGGGAAAGTATGATGAGTGGATCAGCAAGGGCATCTATCCTGGCGAAAAATGGGAGAAGATGGTCTATGTCTCATACCTTGGGGATCTCGTCGACCTTGCCATCGACACAAACAAACGGGTCATCTATGATTCAGCGGAGAAGATGTTTTTCGTCATCGACGACCCCATACTCTATTACCATTCCGCGCTGGAGGACTAATCACTCCTCCTTTACCGCACTGAAGCTGATGCAGGTCGTTGCCTTTCCCACTCCCTCGAACGTGCGCAACTTGTCTATGATGAGCGATCCGACCTCTTCAGCGGATGCGGCCCGGACCTTGAGCAAAAGATCCCACTCGCCCGAGATGATAAATACCTCCTCAACGCCGCTCATGAGCGATATCTTCGAGGCAAGTTCGCGCTGGCTAACCTGAGGATTGGAGACAAATGATATGAGTATGAATGCAGTAACAGGTTTTTTCAACTTACCATAGTCGGGACGGACCGTGAACTTTCTGATGATCCCGTTTGCGATCATCTTATTGATGCGTTGATGGATGGTAACACGCGGTATTCCGAGCTCCTTTGAAAGCTTGGACGTCGGCTTCCTGCCGTCCTTTTTAAGTGCTTCTAGTATGCGTAGGTCCTTCTCGTCGTAAAGTTGTGATTCCATGCTTTCATTTTGTCGTAATGGACTATATAAATTTTACTATTATATTACAGTATGACTTATTGAAAGACGAAAGTTATATATATCCTCGTCTTCGTCATCAATTCCATGATGGTCACTAACGAACTCAAGGAAAAGGTCGCGGATTACCATTACACGCGTCTGACATCAAAGGAAATGCAAACCGCAATGAAGGTCCACACGCATGTGAGGCGGTATTTGGGAGATTACCTCTTCAAGGAGGGATTCGTGGAGATTCCACCGGTCATCCTCTCTCCTCTCACAGACCCCCTCAACCACCCGACGCTCGATCCGGTGCTGACATGCTATGGTCACAAATACCAGCTGACGAAGTCGATGATCTTCCACAAACAGCTTGCCCTCCTCTCTCAAGAAAAGATTTTCTGCTTTTCACCCAACCTTCGATTCGAATGCGAGGACAAGGCCGAGAGCGGATGTCACCTGTTCGAATTCACGCAGCTCGACCTCGAGCTCAAGGACGCGCCGAGGGACGTATCTATGGATCTAATGGAACGGATGTATGTTGGACTCATGCAGTATTGCAAGGAGGCGCTCTCCGAAGAGCTCGGGTTCTTTGGAAGGGAGATCAAGGTCCCCTCGAAGCCGTTCAAGCGCGTCCCATATACCCAGGCCAAGGAAGAGTATGGCCCCGACTTCGAGGACGTGCTCTCAAAGGAGGCTACCGAACCGTTCTGGATCGTTGATATACCCCTGCTTGACAGGGAGTTCTACGACCGTGAGGACCCGGAGCAGGAGGGGATCCTGCGCGACATGGACCTCATCTATCCGGAGGGATTCGGCGAGGCGTCCTCGGGAGGAGAGCGGGAGTTCGAATACGACCGCATCGTCGAGCGTATACACAAGAAGGAACAGGACACCAAGGACTTCTCGATCCTGCTCGAGATGGCGTCAAAGGGACTCGTTCCCTCGTCGGGATTCGGCATCGGTGTGGAACGCCTCGTTCGGTACATATGTGGATTTGAACGCATCGAGGACGCAGCGCTCTTCCCGAAGGTCCCAGGAAAGCTTTGTATCTGAAGATACTATCACATGGGCCCTTGGCCCATGTGTTATACCAAAGCCACTAGAGGGAAAGCTTTAAAAACATTATTTTTTCTCTTATTCTTGCACGTGGGGACGTAGTGTAGAGGCCTATCATCATGGGCTCCAGAGATCATTTGAGCGTTGCTACGGGTTTACGGACATGGGCGCCGCCCATGGATGACGAATCTATGGAGCACGCACATTCTTTTGTGCGAGAAAAATCGGAGAAACCCGTGGACTCGGGTTCAAATCCCGCCGTCCCCACCAATCCCATACTGAACGAGAGTATCGTTACTTGTTAAGGAGAGCCTTGAGCTCCGTTATTGCCTTCAACAGCCTTTTCCCGTCTTCGGTCGTCGTGTACTTCTCCTCCTGGTCGAGACGGAGGAATCCCTTTGCCAGCAGGAAGACGAGATACTTCTCTATGCGCTTGAAGTTCATGTTCGATTTGAAGACGAGCGTCGTCTTGCCTATGCCGTTGAGGGCGTTTTGGAGGATGTCCGCGATGACATCGATCGTAGTGCGCTTTTGGGTAAGGCTGGAAAACATCTCGATGTTCGCATCACGTTTCATGTAGTTGACGAGGTTCCACAGCTCGAGTATGGAGAACTTGGCCTCCTTGGTATCGAGCTTGCCCTTGATCAGGTAGTCATATGCACCATTCTTGAGCGCCTTGACGGCTACCTCGTCGTCACCCTGCCCTGTTACCAACACGACAGGGGTGTCGATGCCCTCATTCTTCATGTTCTGCAAGATCTCAAGCCCGTTCATCCTGGGCAGTTTGTAGTCAAGGATGGCGAAGTCGTAGTAATTCGTTTTGAGCTTGGTCAGTCCCGTCGAACCGACAGGGGTCATGTCAAACGAGTATCCCTGAGGGAATATCTCCTCGAGAACACGTTTCATTATTACAACATCGGCCTTGTTGTCCTCTATGTAGAGGATGTGCGGGCCCTCAGATGTGTTTTCTTCCATAGTGGATCAATCCTCTGGTATTCTGGAAAATTCGAACCAGTAGCGGTATATCTTTTCTATTGTTTGCTCGAACTTCTCGTGATCGGTGGGCTTGACGACGTAGTTGTTCACGCCCATCTGGTAGGCCCGGGTGATCTCGTCAGGTATTTGCGACGACGTGAGCACGATGATCGGTATCGACTTCGTGTCCTCGTGCTCCCTCAGTCGATCGAGGAGCTCAAACCCGTTCATCTTAGGCATGTTAAGGTCGAGCGTGATGAGGCGTGGTATGACGACGTCCTCCTTTGAAGGGCGCGACTTGAGCTTTTCCGAAAGCGCGTTGATCGCCTGCATGCCATCACGGACGATCGTTATGTCGTCTGTAAGGTGTTTTGACAGTGTCCGTTTGATCACGAGCCCGTCTGTCATATTGTCTTCGATGATGAGAATCCCTCTTCGTATCACGGTCACTCTCCCCCTATGAAGAACTTCTCGATTGTGAAGTGGAACGTGGAGCCTGAACCCTCTTCACTTTCCACCCATATGTCCCCCCTGTGCTCCTTCACGATCTTTTTCACGATGGCCAGTCCTGCGCCAGTGCCGCCATATTCCTCTGCGGAGTGCAACCTCTCAAAGAGCTTGAATATCTTGTCCTTGTACTCTTGCGGGATGCCAATGCCGTTGTCCTTCACGATGAACTCGTAGAAGAAGTTGTGGTCCTTATAGGTGATGTCGACGGTAGGCCGCGGTGAGTCGTTGAACTTGATGCCATTAGTTATAAGGTTTTGAAAGACCTGCTTAATCCATGTCTTTTGCACCATGGCCTTGGGCAGATTCTCGTAACGAACCTCGGCATTTCGCTCCTTGACGTAGTTTTGTATGTCGCCTAGCACCTCGCTGACGAGGCTATTGATGTCGACGAACGAGAAGTCGACGTTCTTGCGTCCTATACGTGAGAGCGTCAGCAGGTCGTCGACGAGCTGCGACATCGTGGAGACGGAGTTGACGAGCATGTCGAGGAACTCGTTGCCCATGTCGTCGAGCTTGTCCTGGTAGTCGCGCTTGAGGTATGTTGCCAGAGATGAGATGTTGCGAAGCGGTTCCTTGAGGTCGTGCGAGACGGTAAACGTGAAGTTCTGCAGATCCTCGTTGATGCGTTTGAGCTCGTTTTCCAGCTTCTTCCTCTCCGTGAGGTCAAAGATCGTGATCACGACGAGGTCGGTCTCCGGTATGAAACTAAACGTGACGCTGCTACACAGGGCGCTTCCGTCCTTCGTATGCAGATTGAGCTCGCGCGTGAGCGGTTTGTTCGTGCCGACGTTCTCCATACGATTGAGCAGCAGCAGTATCGACTTTCGGTCCTTTGTATCGACGAGCTCGGGCCACTTCATCTCGCCCGTTATCTCCTTCTCCTCATATCCTGTCATCTGTTCGAACTGCTGATTGGCGAGGAGCACGTTGTGCGCGCCATCGGCCATTATCGTCGGAGCACCGCTGTGATTGAATATCTCGTAATAGCGTTCATCAACGTCTCTGAGAAGTGCCGCGCGCACATCGACAAACGATAGGAATCCTACGAGCAAGGCAGCATAGGCCGCGTTGAAGAGCACGGAGGGGAGTGTGTAGGGCGCATACGTCCCCTCAAGCGCACGAATGCCGTAGAGCGTGTCAGCCGCAATG
>DSAJ01000147.1 GCA_011372835.1 Methanomicrobia archaeon
ATTTTGATTTTTCAGATTTTTTGGCCACTAAATTTGACTCTTTTATGCAATGATCATGTACGACGATTATTTCATTTATTCGGTCCAATCTATAATATAAATGAGAGATTTCAAAATTTACCTAATAAATTTGTATACCTGCTCGTAATCGCCGTTTGTGGCTCCTCTGGCGCATGAGCCCACGGGTTGCGAAAAGACAGGATCAGCGCCCGCGCTATCGCTGTGAGGGAGTGCAGGCATCAAGGAAAAGTCAAAAAAGAAGGTGGCGGCCTGAAGTGGCCGCGCGTAAAAAAGAATCTATGCTAAGAGCGCCGATAGCTCGCCCATGAGCGAGAGCGCCTTTGAGAGCTGGCCAGACGCGTAGATCGGATTCGCGAGTCCTGTCGCATTTCCCATATGCTCCTGGATGCGCTCGATGAGCGCGGTCATCTCGTCGCTTGGCTCCTCGGGCAGCTGCTCTGACAGCGCGTTCCATTCCTCAGTGACGAGTGCCAATTGTGTGCGTGCTAAGGGCATGATCGATACCGGTGACCAGTTGCTCGCCGCTAAGGCAATCTCATAGGCACCCATGTCGTATGCGCGCCCCCGCGGCCTGGCTGCGACGGAGGGAGCTCGAGGTCGTGAGGCCGAGGTCGTATGCGCGCCCCCGCGGCCTGGCTACACCGAGGATGTCGTCCACCACGTCGGGGCTCATGTCGGTGCCGGCGTCGATGCAGGGCGAGCCAGAGCGGAGCGAGACGTCCGTTGGCGCGTTGACGAAGAGCGGATTTGCATCGATGTTGCCCTCTCCGGGGTAGCCACCGCCGATGTTGGAGTACGTGATGGTCGTATCGGCATTTTTCTCTGGATTATCATACGTACTGTCAAGCACGTTGTTGGGAGTGTTTCCCCAGCTGATACAGTTGGTGTATACCGCCTGCGTATCTTGTCCATTCTTCACACCGCCGCCGTTGGCTCCGTCGTTATTTCCACAATTTGAGGTATACGTCACAGAGTTCCCGTAAAACGTACAATTGGTGACGGTCGGTTTGGCTCCTTCATAGTCACCCCAACCGCCGCCGTTCTTCATGCCGCCGCCCCCGCCGCTCATGATGACGCCGTCATCATTATAGTCAAGTCCCACGACCTCGTTTCCCACGAAGACGCAGTTGGTGACCGTCGGAGCGGAAGCCGATCCATTCTTCATACCCCCGCCGTTCCACCCGGTCCTGTTGTTGGAAAAGAAGCAGCGGTCAATGGTGGCGGTGGAACATAAACTGTTCTTCATGCCGCCCGCGTTCCACATGGTGATGTTTCCAATGAAGTGGCAGTCTTGGATGACCGGCGAAGAATATCTGCCGTTGGTCATGCCGCCACCGCTCCATCCGGAAATGTTGTTCATGAACGTGCAGCCGATGATGGAGGGCATCGCCAGATCATCATCGCCAAGAAGGTCGCCCGCATGGAGGCGGTCGGTACATTTACCGGAGCCAGGAACAGTGTCGCCGCAGACTCCCATAGGGGCATCGCCAGACGTGAATCCGGCGTCGAGCCCGGCTATACCGGCGTCGGTATCAATGCCACCAGTATGCATGCCGCCGCCGCTCCACGAGGCGTTGTTCCCGGAAAACAGGCAGCCGATGACCGTAGGGGCGCTGTTTCCCCTGTTTGCCATCCCCGCGCCGTGACCAAGCTCTTCATCATAGCCCCAATCCCAGGAGTAATAATCGCTCCAGTCGCCATGCCAGAGATATAGCCCCGCCGTATTGTCCATAAACGAGCATCCCACAATATATGGAAGGCTGCCATTGCCGTTGAACATCCCGCCGCCATTGTGAGTGGCGTGATTCGAGACAAAGGAACAGTAACGCACCACGGGACTGGCATTGCAGTTGAACATCCCGCCGCCGTTCTCATACGAGCCGTTCTGGATGGTGAATCCCTCGATGGTGACAACGCTGTCGCCGGTGTCTATGATGCGGATGACCGTGTCAGTGCCCCCCCCCCGTCAAGGAAAGTAATCCCAGCACCCGCGCCGCGGAGCGTGAAGGAAACGCCCGGATTATCGATCACGAGATTTACGGTATACGTGCCCGGCGCGACCGTGATCACGTCGCCCTCCGAAACGTTATCAATGGCATTCTGAATAGTGGCATAATCGCCAGGCACGGTCACGGTGTCTGCCGCGACCGATGGCGGGATCATCAAAAAGAGAGATAAAATGAGAAGAATAGAGACAATACGTTGCTTGTTCATGGTAACACCTAAATAATGTATGTAGAGATAACAAATATATCCCCATGTGACATATATAAGCATTCCCTTTTGTCGACTGTGGGACGGGGCCATTTTAGAGGCGCGATGCCGTTTTCGGACGCTTCTCGCACATCCACTGGCATGGATGAGACTAGTGATTGGAAGCTACCCGACCAGGTCTCGCTAACGGTTTTTAATTCCAGCCATTTTTGCTTTTTGGAAAAGGCACAAATCCCCTAAAACATTACAAAATAGCTTATCAAAGTGATAATCATTCCCATCATTGATAGACTCCATGACTAATCGGTTATTTTCGTACCGGTTACTATGAGAAAAATAACACACATAAAAAACAAAATATTATTTTTCTGTATCACAATGCCCATAAACGGACCATCCGTTCTCTATAATGGTGTCGGATTATGTGCCAACTGTCCATGGCCAAAGCGCGTTGTACGGATGCGATGCAACGTTCCTGTTACTCCAAGAGCAAGAGACAGAAACTGTCGAAGCATCCGTTCTCATCATGCACAACACCCATCTCGTACCCCCCGTTCCTGGCCGTCTGGAACACGTCGATGCCACATGCCTCCATCGAAGGGCGGGCGCGGCGTCTGTTCTTACATTTTCTCTTGTCAAACCGCGTGGGTACCCCAATTTCATCGGATGGACAGTCCTCGCAGAGCTTGCACGTACCGCATGTGTAGGCAAACGCCCGATAGAATCCTAGGAGGAACGCTTCACGTTCCAGTTCGTACATGGCTATCTGTATCTCACGCCACTGGGCCCTGTCAGTGAGGTCACTGAACTCGAGGAGAAGCGCCTTCTTGTAGTTCGATAACGTCTTGCGTGTTTCGTCGGGCGACGGAGCATAAGGGGGGCATGTGAAACGCTTGCCATACATTTTGCACCCATACTCACACTTGAGCAACACCCAATCCTCGACGCATACATCCTCTATCGGTATGACCCTTGTAGAGGTGGCTCCCCATCGAGAGGCAGATTCCCTCAATGTCGCGATAGCTGAATCGTCCATATCGTAAGTGTGAATCAAGGATATATAAAAAGTCGCCTACGTCCGGCAGGTATCATTTCCGCTCTTTCTTGGTCAATGAGGGGGGGTAATGTATGCCCTTGATCGCCATGTCACGCAACACCTCAGAGAGCGATATCGATGCATCCTTGATGACCTTGAGATAGAGGTGGGCCTGGTCCTTCTCTTCATGCTTGACAGCCTCGCACAGGAGATCTGAGTATGAATAGAGTGTCACGAGGGGTGTTTGGGCATCATGGTAGAGACGTTCGAGCAATTCCTTCAGCATTTCATTTCTATTTTTGAGGTCTTCCTGCGTTCTCTTGATATCCGTGATGTCGGTGATGGAAACGAGCGAAGCGCCCCTGTTTGAAATGAAGCTAACGTTGACGATGATGTGTTTTTTTTGGCCCCTGCCGTCAACGATGGTCAGTTCATACTGACTGGGGGCGGAGCGCGGATCCCTAAAACGCATAGTGGCAAACGATTGCACCTTTTCCATCGACGAGGAATCGAGCATGCGCTTCCATGCATGGAACATATATTCGCCACGGTCGTAGTTGACGATGTTTTCAAACTCCGCATTGGCATCGATGAGCCGCAGGTCCCTGTCGAAGAGCGCAAGGGCGATCCCGTTGTTCAAAAAGAGAGCACGCAACGTTGATGAATCACAATCATCGATGCATTCGACGTGACGCATGTGTTGACCATCGTGATTCACCCGTTCCCTATAGATGTTATCCCCTCGCTCATGATAATGTTAGCATGACAAAAACATTGCAAAGAATGAAATGGTCGTGCTCACTTATATATTTTGGCTTCGACATTTGGTTGATACCCGGGGCGTCTTTTCGACAAGGAAAATCATTAAACGGTGGCATGCATACAATTACCATGGACTCCGGGCCACAAACGATCCATGGGGTGGGATGGATGCTGTTCTTGCCGTCCTCTTCTATGACCTCCATCGTCTTGGGGTCGAGAAGGAAGACGTGAGACAATGGATGCGGCACCTTTCCCATGGTGTCGAAGTTGTCTATGAGCGCGGTCAGCGTCTCGGTCATGCCGAGTACGTCCATGAACGGGACCTTCACGTTCCCTCCGCCTCGATCGTGCGCACGATAATGCCTTCGGGCGGCACCCACTATCGCCTCGTAGGGGGGCAGGTCGCTTGCGCCCTTGTTTCCTCCGCCCGTCACGATGACGCCGCCCCTGCCGAGCTTGACAGGTGGCGAACCAGTTGCGAGCTTGTACGCGAATCGGCGCAAAAAGTTCATCGTCTCGAAGCGTTGGGACATGAGGTGTATGCCTGCCGGAGCCGTGAAGAAGAGCTTTGGCTCGGACTTGGCCTTGAGAAACTTCACGATGTTGCCCCGATTAGGCTCAAGGTGCATCCACGGCCGGGAGGGGTCCTCACTTTCGACCATGTCCATTCCGTAGATGAGATCAAGCCCTTTGTTCTCGAGGGTAAGGTGCACCGACGCTATGAAGTAGAGCCTGTCGCGAAGCTCGGGTGCCGCCATGAAGAGTGCCGTGCCCTCGCCCTGCTCCAGCATGTCGCCATAGACGTACTCGAAGAGGTCGGTGTTGGCCTTCATCATGATATCGAGATCGAGGGGGCTTCGATAGATCTTGACGGGAGACTTCCCAGTGGTCCCGCTCGAGGAAAATGTCTCGCCCCCTCGTCCAGGCCGTCGATAAGAAACGGCGACTGCCCCTCGCCGCGAAGCATGTCCGAGGGGACAGCCAGGCTGGCAAGGTCGCCGAAATCGGCGGAAGCTGGCGTTATGCCGCAGGTATCCAGTATCCGTGCGAACTGTTCATTTCTCTTTGAGAAAAACGACAACGCATCACGCAAGAGCCCCCTGCGCATTCGCATAAGCGCATCAGGGGATTTCTCGAAAAGGTCGTTGCGACCGATGAGCTCACGGACCTTCTTGACATATGGGTCTGAGAGCAGTGAGCTGTTTGAAGCCTTATCATGGATCTCTCCAACGTTCATGGCATGCACCTTTGAAGGAATGCGTCGTTTAATCATATAACCATTTCGTTTGTGGTTAATACGGTCTTAGGAAGAATCCACGATACAATTCCAATATGTCATGGTGTCATGGCACATCATGCGCTCAGCGTAACTGTTTTGAATGATGACAAGAAATGGTGACCATGCAGCTTTCAGGGATCCTTTTTGACATGGATGGCGTGCTCATCGACTCGAGCTCCTCCTGGCTCGAGGCGTTCAACCATGCGCTCAATACGTATGGGCACGAAGCCGTCAGCATGGAGGAGTTCATGGACACCTACTGGGGCGACGACCTGCGCGACATACTTGCGCGACTGGACCTTGACGTGGGCATAGCGGACTTTTGCACCAACGTCTATCCTGAGCATCTCGGCAGCGTGCGCATCATGCCCGATACGAAACGGGTCCTCAAGGAGCTCTCCGACTACCCGAAGGCGATCGTGACGAACACCGCCTACGACTGCACGGCGCATATACTCGAGGAGTTTGGCATCGGTGATGCGTTCGACACCATCATGACGGCCGACAGGGCAGGCAAGGGAAAACCTGCGCCCGACATCCTCTTTGCCGCATGCGACGAACTGGGCATTTCGTCTGACGAGGTGGTTCTCGTTGGCGATACGAACGTCGACGTGAGAGCGGGGGCCACAGCAAAGATACCCGTCATCGGGGTGGGTGTGAAGGCGGACATCACGATCTCATCGATCGGCGAACTGCCGGGCATCATCGCATCGATAGCCTCATCAATGCTGCTGTAAGGCATCCGCGCCGCGCTACCCCATATCACTTGGAGAATAGACCCGCACGCCAAATGCATCCTCGATATCGGAGGAGAACAACGTGAAGTCCTTGTCAAGCGATACGAGCCCGACGTCTCTTCCTTGCTCCTCCTGAAGCGTGACGACCTCTGCGAGCAGCTCGAGATCGCCCTGTTCGGGCAGCATGTCAACACGCTGTGCCAGCTTCCTCAGCCGATGCGATATGGCCATTCGATGTGTCTTTTCCTCGAAGAGGCGCTCCAGTGTAGGTATGTAGCAAAGATAAAACGCACGGATAGACCCAATGAGGTCTTCATCATAGCACCCGGCCGTTTTTATGGCATATGTATCGACGAGGTCATTGAATCGCTTGTCGATGGTGGAGCACAGCGCATCCGCATCGAATCGCGAGTGGCGTTTGCAAAATGAACGTATCTGCACCTTGGTGAACTCGAGATGGTTGCGCAGCTCGTTGACGACTGAGGGCGTCATGATGACGATGTTTTCACCGACAAGGGACGAAGCATCGAGCAGTGGCCTGTCCTTGAATCGGTATTCCCCTATGTCATCGCTTATAAGCCCGTAGGCAACGTTGGTGTCTAGTGCGACCGCCGTGCCCATGGGTCGCTCAGGACGGCTTACGGCTGGCGCGGTCATGTCGAGATTGGACCATATCTCCCCATGCCATTGCTCAAGGGACCTGTGGTCCGGCTCGATCATCTCAACTGCCTTGAAGCAATAAAGTGCCCTCGTCCACTGCTCCTGTTCGATATATTTTTTTACCAGATATGCAAGATAGCCTACATCATAGGTGAGTCGCACCTCGTTCATCTGGTAGTTGAGTGGTATGTAGCCGTGCTCGTCTGCTTCGGCATGGGTGAAGTCCTCGATGATGCGCTTCTTAAGGTCCTTGATGTCCTGTCTCGAGGTATCGTACTGCAAGATCACATTGCTTATGAGCAGCATGTAGCGATGCATGAACCGCTTGTTGTAGGGAGACATCGTGTCCTGTATCGAGCTCAGCGCGTCCTCGAGCAAGGACAAGAATTCGGTACGTAGATGCTCGTTTTCCTCGCAATGAACACGCAGGCGGACGTAGGCGTCACGTATGTGGAGAACGAGAAGGTCGTACAATCGCTCCTCGATATCATTTCGGATCTTTTGCAGATACCTCTCCTCGCGCCTGAGTATGTCATTTCCCATCTATTCAAGATGGAGATAAGGACATAAATAAGATATGCCGAAGCCACCGGATATTTATGCCTTCCAGTAATCTCGTTGGCGGTAGAGCTCTTGGGGATCGACAAAGAGGTTAGGATACGGTTCGATGACCGTCTGTTCGAGCACGTAGTCGTCCTCGAACCGCAACGCCCACGTGACGATGAGCGCCCTGAGCGCACTGAGGGGCACCAGACCTTCACGATACTCCTTGACTAGGGAGAGGAAGTGGGCGCGCTCCCTGGCCGAGAGCTCACGCGAGAAGTATCCAAACATGTGCTCCATTACGTTTATGTATGATTCCGGGCGCGGAGGGGATGCAAACATCGTATCGAGGTGTCCCCTGTATATGTCTAGCAGCTCATCGAAATCATAGAGATGCTGGTTTGCAACGGCCCGCCCCATTTCCCTGAGCTCGTTCTGATGATAGGCCATGAAGAGATACTTGTTCTGCGTATGGAATGCGATCAGGTCTTTCAGGGTATGGGCCTCGGCCATCTCACGATATCTGGCATGCGTGAAGACCTTCGTCAGGAAATGTTCACGGATCCGGATGTTTTTCAATCGAAGCTCATCCTCCATCGCCAGTGTGGGATGTGCATCCATGAG
>DSAJ01000108.1 GCA_011372835.1 Methanomicrobia archaeon
GGATAGTGATATAGAGAGTAGTCACAACATGGAAGATATACATGTATAATCTACTCAAATTATGAATATTATTCCTATGGATAATCCATCCATGGTTATGTTTTTTATAGTAGTAACAATAGTGTTACTTTGGGAGGAACACCTTCAGACGAAGGTGTGAGAGGGGGAATAAACATCGATGCGGATACGCAACTGATCACTGCACTGCACGGCGAAGCAACCGACTTCGTGCCAGTGACGTCGGTGACACAGACGGCGACACTCGAACAGATGAAAGCATCGGGTGCTGCATGGCCGGCAGCCCACGCCGACCCGCACAAGCTCTATCTGCTGGCAAACACGTTCAGGTCGCTGACAGGCATACCCGTCATACGCATACCGTTCGAGATCACCCTAGAAGCGGAGGCGCTTGGATGCGCCCTCAACATGGGGAAGATGGACAAGACCCCGTACGTGAACGAACCGGTCGGGGACCTGCCCGATTCGGTCCCGGGACATGTCACGTCGCTGGGACGGGTCTCCGTCATGCTGGAAGCGCTCGACCTCATTGAGCAGAAAGTGCCACATGACGTTTCCGTCGTAGTGGGAGTGACAGGGCCGTTCACGCTCGCGGGTCATCTCGCGGGGATCGAGAACCTCGTCAAATGGACGCGTACAGACCCTGATACGGTTCAAGAGTATCTCACTTTGGCCACCACCTTTCTGAACGATTATCTTGAATCGTTGGGCACGCGATCCATTGACGTCGTGTCAATCCTTGAACCAAGCGCCTCCACAGATATGATAAGCCCAAGCGCTTTCAAGCGTTTCGTTCTGCCAATGCTCAAGAAAATGGCAGATGCGACAGAGACCACCAAGGTGCTCCACATCTGCGGAGACTGCACCCCGATCCTGGAGCACATGGCACAAAGCGGGTGCAGCGGACTGAGCATAGAGTCGGCGGTGAGCGTGAAGAAGGCGCGTCGCATCGTCAAGGAGTCTGTGTCGCTCGTAGGCAACATCGACCCCGTGTCGGTGCTGCTACAGGGCGACCATGACACCGTTGCAGAGGCGACTGAGAAGGCCATACTCGAGGGCATCGACGTCGTGGCACCGGGATGCGGAATCGCTCCGGCGACACCCACCGAAAACATCGTTACCATGAGAAAGGAAACAGAGCGCATCGTAAACGAATACCAGTAAAACACCTCCCGACCACCAAACAGGGGGAGAAATATGGCGCTCAAGAAGATTAAGGAAAGAAGCATGGCACTAGACATTGACCCGGACGATATCCTCGTCAGGTACAATGTCAGATTGGAAAAGGAGATCACGCCAGAGGAGGCGGCAGAAGAGCTCTATCCGGACGACCCGCACCTCAAACCGATAGCACAGGCGGTGTTTGTCGGGGACGAGGAAGGCGTTGTCGCAGGGCTCGAAAAGGCTATTTCTGGGGGGATGGATCCGCTCAAGCTCATTGACGATGCCCTCATCGGAGGGATGAACGTCGTCTCCAAGCTCTATGACGAGGCGGTCATCTACCTGCCCGACGTGATGCTGTCCTCCGACGCGATGCAAAAGGGCATCGAATACTGCAAGTCGAAGGCAACTTCCGACATGAAACCAAAGGGCACGGTCATCTGCCACGTTGCAGAGGGCGACGTGCACGACATCGGAAAGACCATCGTCGTGGCGTTGCTGCGGGCCAACGGCTACAACGTCGTCGACCTCGGACGAGACTGTCCCGTCGAGGAGGTCGTCGAGCATGTTGAGAAGGAACGGCCGCTGATGCTCACGGGCACGGCGCTCATGACGACGACGATGTATGCCTTCAAGCACATCAACGACAAGCTCAAGGAGAAGAATCTCGCGCTCCCGTTCGTCTGCGGAGGCGGCGCGGTGAACCAGGACTTCGTCTCGAAGCTCGAGTTTGGCGTCTACGGTGAGGAGGCGCCCCAGGCGCCGCGCATGGCGGCAAGCATACTGTCTGGAGCCAATGTAGGAAAGCTCAGGGAGGAGTTCCATAAGCATTAGGGGGTGAAATGAATGGTAAAACGATTCACGACCATGGCATATGACGACCCGGACGAGATGACGTTTGGCGTCGCGAAGGAACCTGTCAAAGCGGGGCTCGGCCTCACCATAGGCGATGGGTTCACGACCCCTGAGATCAACTACGCTCCGCGTCCAGAGACCGCATCATCAAAGGAGAAGCTCGTCAAGGAGTACAAGAGCATCACCACCGATATCATGGACCGCATGGTGGCCGTCGGATTCCCCGGCGTGGTGCTCGAGACCGAACACGTGCAGGAGATGACCAACAATCCAGAATGGGGTGCGGCCGTCGCCCACGCCCAAAAGGAGATCATGGAAAGGTACCATGACGAATACGGCATCAACTGCGCCCTCAGGCACACGCCAGGAGACATACGCGAGGACCGCGACTACCTGCGCCTCAGGGAGGACAAGTACGACACGCTCCTCAAGTCGTTCGAGCTGCTGGCCGAAAACGGTGTAGACATGCTCTCGGTCGAGAGCATGGGCGGAAAGGAGGTCTTCGACCACGCCATACTCCGTGACGACGTGCCCGGCGTCCTGTTCTCCATTGGGTGCCTCGGCGCCATGGACATGGAGTACATCTGGAAGGACATCGTCAAGATCGCCAAGGACCACAACGTCGTCCCGGCAGGCGACACCGACTGCGCACAGGCGAACACGGCGATGTTCGTCGCAGGAGGGCTGCTTGACAAGAATCTCGCACACACTCTGGCCATCATCGCGCGTACGATATCGGCGAGCAGGACGCTTGTCGCGTGGGAGTGCGGAGCCACGGGTCCGAACAAGGACTGCGGTTACGAGGGGACCATCCTCAAGTCGATAGGCGGACGGCCGATAGCCCAGGAGGGCAAGACGTCGACGTGCGCCCACTCGGACGTCATGGGCAACCTCGTCATGCAGTGCTGTGACCTCTGGTCTAATGAGTCGGTCGAGTACCACGGGGAGTTCGGCGGCACGTCGGTGCAGGCATGGGGCGAGACGCTGGCATACGACTGCACCCTTATGAACGTGGCGCTCAAGACGGGCACCGAAAAGACGCTGCGCGACCTGTTCATGCTCTCGGACAAGTACCGTGACCCGCAGGGATACGTTCTGGCCTACCCCAACGCGTGGAAGGTAGGCAAAGCAATAGTAGAGGACGGGGACGACCTCTACCTTCGCGCAAAGAACGCGGCACTCGAGACGTGCAACATCCTAGAGGAGGGCGTCAACGAGGGCCTCAAGCTCACACGCTTTGAGACCAAGGCGCTGCGCGATGCAAAGATAGCCCTCGAGGGCCTTCCCGACGACCAGGACACCTTCGTCTCCGAGAGCCTCGACAAGTACAAGAAAGAGGTCCGGGTGTTCGAGCCAAAGCGCAACTACGATCTCTGATCGACCTCTTCTTTTTTTTCTTTTTTTATTTCGTGACCAATTATTTATGTACACCGTCCAGAGATAACACTACCAAGGGGGTAATATCATCACGGAAGGCATAGCCATCGACCTCGGGACGAGCGGATTTCGGGCCCAAAGGATAGACCTCGGTTCGGGAGCGATCGTTCGTACCGCCATCACGCTTCGAAATCCCCTTCCGGGCGCGAACGTGATGGACCATCTTCACTTCGCCGTTACATGGGGGCAGGACACGGCGCACGACCTCGTCGTGCAGGCGCTCATGACGCTCTTCAATACGCTTGGCGCAACGCCGGGCTCGATCGACCGCATCGCCATCTGCGGCAATCCCATACAGCTCTCGCTCTTTCAAGGCATCCCCATCGACGACCTCGCCTATGCGGGCGACAAGAAGAAGGAAAAGTACCACATCGCAGACCAGGACCGCTCGGCCGCCGTGCGCGATGCCGGCGAGATTGCCGGGATGGGAGCGTTCGAGGGCTGCGAGCTTCGGGTGCCCCCGGCCGTCAAGCACGAGGTTGGCGCCGATGCACTCGCACTGCTCGTTAAGTCGGGCATGCTCGATTCGCCCGAGATATCGATCGCCACCGACTACGGCACCAACGCGGAGATGGCGCTCAAGGTCGACGATATCATCTACACGGGGTCGGCCGCCGCAGGCCCTGCGCTCGAGGGCCAGGAGGTCGCATGCGGCACGCTGGCCAAACCGCGCGTCGTGTCCGACATCGACTTCGAGGACGGTGCCTTCAGGTCGACGGTGCTAAGCGATGACATGGACGAGTGCACGGGCGCCCTCTTCAATCCCATCAACGGTGAGATCTACGAGGAAGGCACGATAGCCGCGACAGGCATCACCGGGACAGGGGTCATCGCGCTCATCAAGGAGGGAATGGAAACCGAGCTCGTCAAGCTGCCCCATATCAAGACGCGACACAAGGCACTGTTGCTCCACGATGACCTCTACTTCGACGAGCACGACCTCGTCGAAGCGGGACGCGCCATCGGCGCCATACGCGCTGGGCACGTCACGCTCTGCGATGCCGCCGGCATCGACGTGAAGGACATCGAGACGGCATATATGTCGGGCGCGGCGGGCACGTACATGGATGCCGCCAAGGCGCACATGGTCGGCCTCGTCCCGTATGCCGTGAGGGACGTCTACCAGATCGGCAACACATCCCTTGCCCTTGCGCGCGACGTGCTGCTCTCCGAGGACCGGCTCTGGGAGCTCGAGGACGTCGCACGCTCCGTTCGAGGGTCGCACGTGATGTTTGCGACCTCGCCCGCGTTCAAGAAGGCATATATCAACGAGCTGTCCTACTGGGAGGAGGGCATGCCGTTTGAGCGCATGCAAACGATGCTCAAGCGCCGAGGACTGCCCATGGTCGCAGCACCCACGACGGACCCGAAAGTGCACCGCATCGTCGTCAAGGACATACCAGACCTCGGAACGGAGGGACTCCGGGTGCTTGAGCGCACCGGCACGCTCCTCACGATGAAGATCGAGGAATGCACGCTGTGCGGCCTATGCGAGGAGGTCTGCACACACGATGCCATCGAGCTGCACGAGGACGGCACGGTAGTGATACGAAGTGACCTATGCGACGGGTCGCACTGCCAGAAGTGCATCCATGCATGCCATGAGGAGCTGCTCTGCTGGGAGTGTCTTGAGGTGGTGGAGCGATGAAGGTCGTCATCATCGGCGGCTTCCTAGGCAGCGGAAAGACAACAACGATACTCACGCTTGGGCGGCTGCTTGGCGAGTCGGGTGAAAAGGTCGCCATCATCGTCAACGAGATAGGTGAGGTGGGTATCGATGGAGATGTCATCATGCGCTACGGCTTTGAGACCAAGGAGCTCACCAACGGGTGCATATGCTGCAGCCTCAAGCGCGACATGAAGTACACGATACATCAGATGCGCGAGGCGTACGACCCCACATACATCCTCATTGAACCGACGGGCATCGCGTTCCCTCTCCAGATCAAGGGTGAGATCGCGCGGATGAATATGGACGATGTCGAGTTCGCCCCCATCGTGACGCTCATCGACGGTACGCGATTCAAGCAGCAGATGAAGGAAACGAAGAATTTCTCGCGAAGGCAGATAACTGATGCGGAGGTGCTCTGCATCACCAAGGTGGATCTGATGAAGCCGCTCTATGTCCCCATCATCGAGGCGTCGGTGAAGCAGATGAATCCCTCGGCACACTGCATGGCGCTTTCCATGGTGACGGGCCAGGGTCTCGACGAGCTTATCGAGCGCCTTGCCGACGAGAGCGTCGACCGGGCAGACGTGATACTCGACCAGGATTCGATCGGCGCATCGGGCATAGCGACGCATGCACGCTCATATGTCATCGAAGCGCCAAAACTTGATGAGAAGACGGCTACTCGCTATGTCACCGACGTGCTGCTGCATGTGCAAGGGAAGGTCAAGGGGCTCAATCCCGACTTCGTCGGGCATGTCAAGCTGACGCTGCTCCATCCGGACATAACGCTTCGTGCGAGCATCACCGCCGCGGCGGACGAGCCGTCTATCGGCGCACTCGACGCCGGACCAAACGACGATCCGTCGATGAAAGTGCTCATTGCAGCAAGCAACGTGCCATGGGAATCGCTTGCGGAGATCGCCGACGAGGCGGTGTCAAGGGCTGGAGAAAATCACTGCATCCGCACGACTCATGCCTTGCACCACGGCCATCGTCACTGACCTGTGTCTGATACTTGTTCGTCCGCCCCTTCCTCAAGCGCCTCGAGGTCCTTCTTCTTGGAATGCCTGTCGAGCAGGAAGACCGCTACGAGGGCGATGAGAAGCAAGGGGATGCCATATTTGATAAACTGGCTCGGTACGCCCTCTGCCCGCACGTTGACCTTGTTCGAGAGGTCGGACTCGCCGGACTCGTTGAACGCTGCGACCTGGTAGGTGCGCCTGTTGCCCCCCGATATGTCATCGATAAACGAGGTGGTGCCAGGTGGCAGCTGCCTGTAGCGCATGCCGTCGCGGTAGAGCCAGAATCCGTCCTCGTTGTCGTTGGGGTCGGTCCACGTTAGGTGCGCCTCTGAGTCTACAAGCGTCACCTCGAGGTCGTCGGGCGCCTCGAGCGGCCCGGTGCTAAGCAGGAGCATGCAGCACACGAGGGCGATAGCGGGATGCATCATCATAGGGATCGTTCTTGTATTAATAACATTTTTTGCAAAACCTATAGAAAAAAGTCTGCACATGCATTATCATTGCACGTTCTGAAGCGATGTGCATGGAACACACCTGTACGCTTGGGGACTTCACGTCGTTTCTCAGGGTGACCTGCGGATTCGACTTCGACAACGAACGCCACACGTTCGGAGAGCGCATAAAGCTACAAAAGTACGTCTTTTTAGCCCTCAAAATGGGCATGAAAGCCATCGTGCCGCTCGACTACAGCATGTACATACGCGGACCATATTCGAGCATGCTCGCAGACATCTACTTCAACGGCAAGGAGTGGCACCGCTCGCTCTTTTCTACAGACCGATTCGACGTGACACGCTATGTCAGGGCACTCTCGGACAGGGACACGCTCTGGCTTGAGGTCGCATCGACGATACTTTTTGTCAACGGGCACACGCTAGCTGCATACGAGGAGCCGCCTACACGCGATATGGCTATCGAGCGTGTACTCGCGCTCAAGAGCTACGATCGGGGGGCGGTCGGGCGCATCTACGACGATCTAGTGCATGTTGGGCTCATCCAGGCGAAATAGGCATGCCCAAATCATAAAAAACTATATAAGTAATGAGACCCAATCTCACACTACATTGGATATCACAACAGTGTGATCTCTGACTCCTTTGTGGTCTTTAGTACGAGGACGGTATGTGTCTTCTCTATAAGCGAATGCGACTGCACACGCTTGAGGAACGCGTCGAGTTCGCTTCGTGAGGGAAACACCGATATCACCACTGCGTCATACTCGCCAGTGACATCATAGATCGTGATGATGTTCTTTTCCTTGCCAAGCTCGTTTGCCACCTCGGGGAACTTCCCCTTGGCGATCTTGAACGTTGTGATGACGACGATGTCATAGCCCAGTGCCTCGTAATCCACTGAGACGGTATAGCGCTTGATGATGCCGCTGTCCTCGAGATGACGTATCCTGTTGACCACCGTACCGACGGAGACGCGGGCCTGTGAGGCGAGCGAACGCACCGGCGTGCGGGCGTCGCGCAGGAGCACCTGAAGTATGATACGGTCCGTTTCGTCAATGCCTTGTGAGTCCATTGGAGTGATATTGATTGAACAAATATATAAAATTTTTGTATAATAATATAAGTAGTTCAAGAAATAACGAAAATTTTATATATTATAGCAAAAGAGATAGAGATATAC
>DSAJ01000196.1 GCA_011372835.1 Methanomicrobia archaeon
CCCTGAAGGACTCTGATGGCGACATCATCTTTTACCTCTTTGATGAAAGGCGTGGCAAGGACCATTTTGACAGGGCAAGAGGCGAGCAAGATGGGTGCAGACATCATATCATCGTCTTCTCACAGGGCGAAGACCGCATGACAATCGATGCCCGCATCGGGGCACACAACTACCATAGGGTCATCAAATCCAGGGATGTCACAGAACATAGCGTAGCCTTGTTGCATGACGCATTGCAACACCCCAGCGATCTATGGCGGTGGCATAGCTTCTTTGAGCGCAGGGACGTCATCGCACTCCTCGCGTCACATTGTGAAAAGGGCATATCCGCACTGCAGGGAACGCTCAATACCGACGATGCCACTCGTTATGTGCTGCAGTTGCTGCTGCTCGATCACCTTGTGTATCGTGGACACCTCTGTGATAGAGGACCGTTCCAGGCGGTACATGGACGTCCATCTCATGAAGCCGTACCTTGGTCGGAACAGGTCGCTCGCCTTATAGGTCTCATGGCGTATCCGCCTCACGAAGCTGAAGCGGAGAAGGTGCCACCGTTTGGTCCCTCGATACTCCTTGGTGGCGCCGCTCCTTCTACGAACATCCCTGATCCGTTCTTCTACTCCGTTGATGAGTGGTCGTTTTTTCCCCTTCCCGTTTCTCGCGGAGAGCTTGATGTCCATGTGATAGCCCACGTTACGGAAGCCATATTGAATCAGGAAAGCCGCAAGACGTGCGGATGCTTCTTTACCCCACAACCGTTGGTGACCCATATGTGCTGGCGTACCATTGTCCCATGTGTCGTATCGATGGCAAACGAAGCCAGCGCAACATCGTACCGCGGAGCGGACGAAGGGCTTCGCTCGGGCGATCCTGCCTGGCTCGATGCGTTCACACATACCCTCCGTAACGTCCGTATCGTCGATCCTTCCTGCGGAAATGGCCATTTCCTCGTAGAGGCCCTGTCAACACTCGTTCGATTGCACGAAGCACTCGTCGACGTTCATCCTCAGGCAGCAAAGGATATAGACGCCCCCTGGCACTTCATCGAGCACTGCATCTGTGGCGTGGACATCTCTGCGATGCTCGTTGACATGGCGCGCCTCAGGCTGCGCATGAAGGCCTTATACAGCACAGGTGAGTTAAGGGATGTAGGAGACCGCTGCCATGTGGGCAACGGTGTGCTCGGGACCATACGGCAAGATGAGGATGGAAGGACTGCTCCTTCGCATACCACATACGCAGGGGATGGGAGCGTTCAAGGGAGCATGCCCCATGAATGGGCAAAATGGCATGCAGACGTGTTTTCGAAGCGTGGTGGATTCGACGTCGTCATCGGCAATCCCCCCTATGGCAAGGTCAAGAACCTCGATCTCCCGCGTACCGAGAAGCAAGCCATCTCACGCATCTATCGAGAACGATTCCCAACACTAAAAGGCAACATAGAGCACTCGCGTCTCTTCCTTGCGCTCTCCATGGATCTTCTCAGGGAGGGAGGGCACTGCTCACTCGTCGTTCCCTCTATGGTCTGGGGCGATAGTGATACGCACGAGCTCCGCACACACTACGTGCGACATGTGCTCAGCGAGGTTTACCACTTCCCATATGAAACGACCCGTACCATCTTTGGCGGCGCCGTGCTCTTCGAGGTCTCGGTTTTCGTGGGTCGGCTGTGCTCGAATAACATGGACGGCACGATAACATTTTTTCCTTCTATATCAGTGCCCGAGATCTTCTCACTGCGATCCATCATGGGCATCGATACGACCATTAACAACATACTCTCCTCATCCCATCTCGCACGACTCCCTCTCCCGGTCAGGGGTCAAGGAGGCCACGACATACTTTCCCATATGTCATCGTTCCCTCGGCTGTCCGAGATGAATATGGAAATATTCGTTGGAAAGGTGGATGAGACACTAGACAGGGAGCATCTCTCAGCGGTACCAACTGAAGAGCTTCTCATCGCAGCAAATCATATCAAGGACTGGCATGTCGAGCTGGATGGTCTGGGATCGAAACGATGGGTGATACGGGGTGAAGACGTGCGTGCCAGACGGTTGCGCCACCCCATCGCAGGCGCGACGACGGTAGGTGAGCTCATGGACGGTTCCCCAAAGATCGTGGGACGGCAGATGGCCCATCGTGGCGAGAAGAAGAAGCTTCACTTCTCCCTTCATTATGGCCACGAGCTCCTTACCAACGGTGTCAGGGTCATCATGCTCCCCGATGCTTCAAGGGATGACTATGCCTTTCTTTTGGCAGTTCTCAACAGCAGCGTCGCAAATTGGGTCTTCTCTGCATACTCGCTCACATTCAACGTGAAGCCCTATGAGTTGCAGGACCTTCCCCTTCCAACTCCTTCTCGAGAAGAAAAAAGCATCATCAGGATGCTTGTCGAACATGTCCTACTCGCTTTCGAGCTCGAGTGTGGCACGCAGGCGCGTGACTTCTTAGCATCGGTGCTCGACGTGGTGATGGCCGAGCTCTATCTTCTGCATCGTTTCATAAGCGATACGACCTATGCATATCCTCGAAGCATTCTCATCCCCCTCATCGCACGGTATGTGCGGGGGCTACCCTTCACTACCATTATGGGGTCGACACACCATTCCCGGAGCTTGCGAAACAGTGCCAGGTCACAGCTCGTGGAGACATATGCGACGATGCATGCTGACATGGAGCTTCGAGATGCCGCCTTACGCGTGCTTACTCATCCTTGGGCACAGAAGGTTTTTCATCACTACGATCGCAGGGCGCGCCCCTTCCCGTAACAGTTATAAATCGAATGTACCGAGTGGGGGCAATGATAGAACGTACGTTCATCCTCTTGGATGGCATCGGTGACAAGATGGAGCATACGCTCTGGAACAACGGCATCGCCACGTGGGACGATTTCCTCGCCTGCTCATCGGTGCCGCGGATCTCTACTCAAAGAAAGGCGCTCTACGACAAGGACCTCTGCAAGGCGAATGCGAATCTCTCTGTCAGAAACGGCGACTTCTTTGCTCACCGGCTCCCCGGCAACGAACACTGGCGCCTCTTCGAGACGTTCAGGGACGATATCGTCTACCTCGACATCGAGACGACGGGTCATTTCGCAGGCAACGCGACAACGGTCGTGGGCCTCTACGACGGCGCGACGTTCAAGGCGTTCGTGCGAGGCAAGGACCTTACGCGCGAGGCGCTGGCATCGGCGCTTGACGGCAAGAAGATGGTCGTCACGTTCTTCGGCCGTGGATTTGACATCCCCGTGCTGCTGCAGGAGTTTGACATCTCCGTACCGCCGCTTCACTTCGACCTCTGCTTTGCGGGCAAGCGTCTCAACATGCATGGAGGGCTCAAGGTGATCGAGCGGGAACTCGGGATATGCCGTTCCGACGACACGCAGGGTCTGTCCGGTGCCGATGCCGTGCGTTTGTGGTACCGCTACAAGCGGCATGATGACGAGTCTGCGCTCTCAACGCTGCTCCAGTACAACAAGGAGGACGTTGTGAATCTGGAATATCTCGCTTCAAAAATATTCGAATCACTAAAAACCAAAGTAACAGGGAGTTTCTGAATCGTACGACACATGACACAAGTTCCACAAAAAAAGAGGCGCAAGTTAGTTAACTATTTAAATTTGCACAAGCAAACATAATGTATTACATCTATTACATCGGTGATATGATTGCCACGATTGACAAATATAAAGAGCGCCGGTAAGGACATCAGCCGTTATGTTGGTTCCATGTACCGGAAGGAAAAGAAGGAGGAGAAAAAGATCGGCCTGCTCGTCGATGGGCCCAACATCCTCCGGAGAGAGTTTGCCATTGATTTGGAGGACATCCGCAGGATCCTCGACGACCTTGGGGACATCCGCATCGCCAAGGTGTTTCTAAATCAGTTTGCCTCCCAGGGCCTTATCGAGGCCATATCCAATCAGGGTTTTGATGTCATCATCGTTACCGGCGATACCGACGTGCGCATCGGCGTCGATGCGATGGAGGTCATCTTCATGGACAGCATCAACACAGTTGCGCTTGCAACGCGCGATGCCGACTTCCTTCCCATACTCATCAAGGCCAAGGAACACGGAAAGGAGACCATCGTCATCGGCGCCGACCCGGGGTTTTCCGTGGCATTGCAAAACGCCGCAGATTACGTTATCAAGATGGGTGGCGAAGAAGTGAAGCGCGACGACGAGGTCTACTTGTAATCCCCTTTTCCCATTCATATGTCGAGGACGGTCACGGAGGCCGCATGGGTCTTGATGAACTCCTTTCGGGGTTCGACCTTTTCTCCCATGAGTATCGTGAATATCTCGTCCGCGGCGACGGCATCCTCCGAGGTCACCTTCATGAGCTTTCGATACTCCGGATTCATCGTCGTTTCCCAGAGCTGGTCGGGGTTCATCTCGCCAAGACCCTTGTAGCGCTGGACGCTGTAGTTGGGACCTAGCTCCTCGCCGATGCGTTTGCGCTGCTCTTCATTGAACGCATAGCGTTCCGTCTTGCCCTTCTTGAGCTTGTAGAGTGGCGGCTGTGCGATGTAGATGTACCCTGCATCGATGAGGTGTTTCATGTACCTGTAGAAGAACGTGAGCAAAAGCGTCCTGATATGTGCCCCATCGACGTCCGCATCCGTCATGATGATGATCTTGTGATAGCGTGCCTTTGACACGTCAAACTCGTTGCCTATGCCCGTGCCGATGGCCGTTATCAAGGCAAAGATCTCCTTGTTCTTGAATATCTTGTCGATGCGCGCCTTCTCAACGTTGAGGATCTTTCCGCGCAGAGGAAGCACCGCCTGTGTGTGCCGGTCGCGGGCCTGCTTGGCAGAGCCGCCTGCCGAGTCACCCTCGACGATGAAGACCTCGCTCTTCGAAGGGTCCTTGTTCGAGCAGTCGGCAAGCTTACCAGGAAGTGCCGATGACTCGAGCACGTTCTTCCTCCTGGTGAGCTCGCGTGCCTTGCGCGCCGCCTCTCGCGCCTGCGACGCAACGGACGCTTTCTCAATGATCTTGCGTGCGATCGACGGATTCTCCTCGAGGAACTCTCCGAGGGACTGGGTGACCATCGACTCGACGATGCCGCGCACGTTGCTGTTGCCCAGCTTCATCTTCGTCTGCCCCTCGAACTGGGGGTCGGGGATCTGGACGTTTATCACACAGGTAAGCCCTTCCCTGCAGTCCTCGCCCGAAAGCGAAGCGCCGTTTTTGAGAATGTTGTTGTCACGGGAGTAATCGTTGAGCGATCTCGTGAGCGCGGCCTTGAATCCGCTCAGGTGCGTCCCACCCTCGATGGTGTTGATGCTGTTGACGAATGTGTAGATCGTCTCGGAAAACGACGTGCTGTACTGCATCGCTATCTCTACGCTCACCGCCTCCTTGGTGTTGGAGAGAAAGATAGGTTTCTCATGCAGCACCTCCTTGTTCGCGTTGAGCTTTTCCACGAACGAAACGATGCCGCCGTCGTACTTGAAGTACTTCTCCTTGTTGACACGCTCGTCCCTTAAGACGATCTCGATGCCCCTGTTGAGGAACGCTAGCTCGCGCAGGCGATTGGCGAGCACGTCAAAGGTGAAGTCGATGTTCTCGAAGATGCCGCTGTCTGCTTTGAACGAGATCTCAGTCCCTGTCTCGTCGGCATCGCCAATGACCTTCATCTCGGTCTTTGGCACTCCCTTCTCGTAGCGCTGGTAATAGACCTTGCCGTCCCTTCTCACCTTGACCTCGAGCCATTCTGACAGCGCGTTGACCACGGAGACGCCGACACCATGGAGGCCGCCTGAGACCTTGTATGTCTTGTTGTCGAACTTTCCCCCGGCGTGAAGCTTTGTCATGACGATCTCGAGCGCAGGCTTCCCGGAAAGCATGTGCGTGTCGGTGGGAATGCCACGTCCATCATCTGTGATGGTGACGGTGTTGTCGTTTCCTATCTTGACGGTGATGACGGAGCAAAACCCTGCCAGTGCCTCGTCGATACTGTTGTCCACGACCTCATAGACCATGTGGTGGAGCCCTCGAGCGTCCGTTGACCCTATATACATCGCAGGGCGCTTTCGTACTGCCTCCAACCCCTCGAGCACTTGGATATCGTTTGCACTATATTCATTTGTCATGAAAATTCACCGTCAGAAGGTATGGTATTACCACTGAATTGTAGTTTAAAAATATTGCTATTCGTCTGGTTCGCGGATAAAATTCCATTATTCGTTCCAGACGTGTTCGCGCTTGTCGATGATGCGTTTGGCTTTGTGGGTCGCGCGCGGCAGCGTGTCCTCGTCGTAGACCACTATCCGCGTGGAGACGCCGAGTGTCGCTTTGATGTCGTGCTGGATCTTTTGTTCAAGCTGGGCGAGATTGCCTTTGAATCTATCGACGTGTTCCGTCTCCACTGTGAGCGAATCAAGGTGATTTTCCCGTGTCACGAGGAGCCGGTACTCGCCGGTAAGGTCCTCGTTCGAGCGAATGATCGATTCGATTGCAGAGGGCATCACGTTGACGCCCTTGATGATGAGCATGTCGTCGACACGCCCGTGAATGCCGGTCAGCCGCAGGTGTGTCCTTCCGCACGAGCACTGGTCCGTCTCGTAGGTGACGATGTCGCCCGTCCTGAATCGGATGAGGGGCCGTGCCTCCTTCCTGAGCGTCGTAAGGTACATCTCCCCCTTTTCGCCCTCTGCGACGTGCTCGTTCGTTTCGGGGTCGATCACCTCGAGGAGCATGTGGTCCTCCGCAAGGTGGAGGCCCTCCTTGGCAGTGCATTCACCAGCGCAGGCGCCGAAGATGTCCGAGATACCGTAATAGTCGTGCACGCTGGCGTTCCAGAGCGATTCGATGCGCCGCCTGGTCGTCTCGATCGATCCTCCCGGCTCCCCCGCGACGAAGAGGCGTTTGATCGACGATGCGGCGGGGTCGAATCCTATCTTCTCTGCCGTCTCGCCGAGATACCACGCATACGAGGGCGTGGTCCAGATGACTGTGGGCTTGAACTGATCGATGATCTTTATGAGACGTTCTGACGGTATCGTGCCCGCATGGATGGAGAGCGCTCCGACCTTCTGGGCACCGAGCACGCATGGTCCGCCCACGAACAGTGAGAAGTTGAGCGCATGACAGTACCTGTCGGTGTTGCGAAGGCCCGAGGAATAGAAGAGGCGCGCCTCATAATCGATCCATTCATCGAAGTCGAGCTGGGTGAACGGCGATGCCGTGGGCGCCCCTGTCGATCCAGAGGATGCGGAGATGTAGACGACCTTCTCCTCCGGTACGCATAGCATCCTTCCAAGCGGGGGCATGACCTCCTGGTCCTTTCGGATGTCATCCTTGTCGCATGCAGGGAGTCGCGCTATGTCCTGCATCGTGCGTACGTCCCTGCACTCCTTGGGTATGTGGCGCGCATAATACGGACTTTGTTTCACTGCATGGCGTACCGTTGCCCGCATCTTCTTGAGCTGGTACTCCTCAAGTTCCTCGCGTGGCATTGTCTCTATGGGGTCCCAGTATGTCATCGTGTGATTCACTCCCAGTAGCACAAAAGATTGAAGTAGTATTAATATAGTTTATTGTATGAAATATTCTTATCCTACTTCTTTATTCTCATCAGTACTTAAG
>DSAJ01000187.1 GCA_011372835.1 Methanomicrobia archaeon
GGAGAAGGAAGTCTCCTCGATCATAGATGAACATACGGTCCACATCGAAAAGTGTCTGCGAGGTTTCAAGAAGGGCATGGATTCGTACCTTAGCGACGACATATGCCAGTGCGAGTCCATACGCGATGAGATCATGCATGATGAGCACATCGCCGACGAGAAGAAGCGGGCCGTGCAGATGAAGCTCTACGAGGGTGCTTTCATGCCCCTCTATAGGGATGACATCTATACGTTCAGCTATACATATGACGACATAGCCGACAAGGCCAAGTTCAACATCAACACGCTCGTGCTCGAGCATCCCCACATACCTTCGTCGATGTCATCGGGGTTCACAGAGCTTGTCGAGAACACCATATCCCCCTTCGAGAATCTCAAGAAGGCGATCGTCTACTTCCGGACCGACAGGGAGATGACGATCAAGGAAACGCAGGAAGTGGAACGAAAGGAGCATGTCGTCGACAAGATCGAGTACAAGCTCAGGAAGACGATCTTTGAAAGCAGCGACCTGCACCTTGCAGAAAAACTATGGCTGCGCGACTTCGTTCTCAACGTCGCGAGCATCTCTGACAGGATGGAGGACAGCGCGAGCATCCTTGAGATAATGTCTGTCAAAAGGCAGTTATAGGGCGTTTGACCAATCCTGACAAAAATCGTCCTATGGCCGATGAAGGAGCGTTTTCAAATATCCATTCCACATCTTCCCATATATCGACGTCCCTGAATGCAGGCATATCGACCAAACGCATGGTATGCCCTTTCTCCACGGACTGCAGGCGATGTCGTTCGAGGCTCCCCCTACCAAAAAGCGGTGTGAAATCGATGGAACGAGGAATGAAAAGGCCGCTCGTGCCACCGTTGTGGGAGGGTCCTATCGCCAGCGTGTCAGGTTCACTTGTAAGCGCTTGAAGCGCTTCTTTGCTAAAAAACGGCAGGTCGCTCGTGACAACGACGAGGTCTTCATCGACCGACCGTCGCATGACTTCGATGCATTCGTTGATGTTTTCCTCGTCGCTATGCGTACCCAATGTGTAAAACGATCGTGTAAGGATCGGCGTGTGCATGTCCTCAAGCACGTTGAGCACATGCGAGAGCATGTACAATACCAGGGTCTGGCGCTGAGCGAGGGAAAGAAAAGGAGCGAGGCGTGATTTCGCGTCCACGAGCTTTAGGAGCACCGCGGCCTGTACCATACGCCCCACTGCTTACGATTGTATATAAGCTTTTTGCACGTATGAAAATGCCTTCGTCTTGAACACGAGCAGCCATGCAACGGTGACCTCGAGCGCACCCTGTATGGCATTGAGGCCAAACATCACATACCACGGCACCCATTCGAGCGCCGCCTCCGTGGGTATGTCGAAGAATACGGGAAGCGTGAAATAATAGTTGATGACGGTGGTCGTTATCCCCCGTACGAGGACAGCGAGTATGAGCACGGTGGCAATCGTCTTTGGTTCCTTGTAAATGCCAAGGCTTTGTGGTTCATGACGTTGACTGACGAGGTAGAAAGCGCCATAGAACGCGGCAGAGGCGATGAGCACGATGATGGGGGAATACAACTCCCGGGATTCGGAGCCCGCCATCTCGTACATAATGCCAACGAGTGCAATGAGTGCAACGATGCTGATTACAGCCCCTACGATGGTGCCTATGTCGTTTCGAAGACTTTCCTTGCTTACCTGCAATCGGAGGATTGCAGGAGTGATTACCATGGGTACTGTCGCTATCCACTTCATCGAAGCGCCGATAACTGATTCAGCAGCAACGATGGAGAGCACTATGAACATGCCGGCAGAGACCGCAAGAGCGGTGCGCAGGCCATACAGGAAGAATGCCACAAGCACAGGCACTGCGACGATATCGATGCGCATTCCCCATGCCGTAGGCACGTAAAGGGGTGACACCTGCAAAACTGCGATAAGTGCTACAAAGAGTCCTATCACGGCAATCTCTTGAGAGTTGCGCTTCATGGTATCTCCATACCTACGGATGTTAAAAGCTTTTGGGTAATTTAACAAAAATGAGTAGAAAGTTCCAGTAGGCATGAAGGGGTCGAAGCAATCTTTATCAACACCAGGGCCAGTCGATATGTAAGAAGTTTTTTTTATTGCATCAAGCATACGCATGAATCAGGGGTACGACATGAAAGTGAAGGGGCTGCAGACATACCAGTACGAGTCCGACATGCTCACGGTGGTGATAAAGAAGGGCGAGACGAAGGAATTACCACCGCACATCGCCTACGTGCTCGAGCGAAACGAAGTGGTCGAGATCCCCCATATCTCAAGCGCCGTGGTGCGAAAATACGTGATGACGGAGCGTTCTCAACCCGGTCTGCAGGGACTGCCAACGGACATCTATGAACTCGTTGCCCATTCGATCGCCACGGAAAGGGATGAAAAGGAGCAGGAACGTTTGCGTCAGGCCACCATGGAATTACTTTACGTGCGCTTGGAAAAGATTCATAAGCACCTCAATCAACCAAAAAGCATCAAGGCGTATATGCAGCCGAAGGAAGCTGAGTTCTATGTCAAGCTCTCATCGCTCGTTGAAGACATAGGGCGCTCATTGTTCGAGGGAGACGCATGGCAGTAGATTTCGATTCCATCATCAGCGGATTCAGGGATTTTTTCGAAACATATCCCGACGTATCGTTTCCCAAGTACAAGAAGAAGATAGAGGATATGAGGGCGAACGACACGCATAGCCTCGTCATCGATTGTGACGACCTCATAACATACGACCAGGACATCTACACCGAACTGGTCGACAAGCCGCTTGAGGTCATCCCTATCGCGGAACAGGTTCTCCAGGAAGCCTTGCCAGAGTTCCCAGACCAGTCGCTTCACGTACGGTTTCACAATCTGGATGCAACGCGCGACAAGGGTATCCGGCAGATACGGACGGAGGATATGCACAAGCTCATACAGATCATCGCCATCGTGGGGCGAGCCTCCGAGGTGAAGCCCGAGATCATAGAGGCGGTCTTTGAATGTGAACGGTGCGGGGAGATCATCTTCATACGCCAGGACTCGACGAACTTCAAGAAACCGCCCGCATGCCCCAATCCTGCATGCGGCAAGTCCGGTCCCTTCAAGCTTTTGGAAGACCAGTCACGATTCATCGACTGGCAGCTTATCAAGGTGCAGGAGCGCCCCGAGACCCTCAAGGGGGGGCGCATGCCGCAGCACATTAACTGCCTACTGCACGACGATATCGTCGATATGGCCCAGGCAGGATCGCGCGTGACCGTCACGGGCATCCTCAAGACCGTTCAGGACAGTCAGTTCAAGGTCAAGAAGACAACGTTTTCCAAATACATCGAGGTGAACTGCATCGAGGTGCTCGAAAAGGACGTCGACGACACGCTCATCACCGACGAGGACGAGGCACGGATATGGGAACTATCCCAGGACGAGAATATCGTTCAGAAGGTCGTTGGGTCCATATCCCCGTCTATCTACGGCCTCAGCGACGTCAAGGAAGCAATAGCACTCCAGCTCTTCGCAGGTGTGATGCGCGAGCTTCCCGACGGCACGAGATTGCGTGGTGATTCGAACATGCTGCTCGTCGGTGATCCCGGTGTCGCCAAGTCACAGATCCTCCAGTACGTCGCCCGTCTCGCCCCGCGCAGCGTCTACACCTCTGGAAAGGGCACGTCGAGTGCTGGCCTTACCGCGGCTGTCGTCAAGGACGAAACAACGGGCGGCTGGGCGCTTGAGGCAGGTGCCCTCGTGCTCGCAGACGGGGGCATAGCCTGTATCGATGAGATCGACAAGATGACCACCGATGACCGTTCATCGGTGCACGAGGCGATGGAGCAGCAAACGATCAGCATCGCCAAGGCGGGCATCGTGGCGACGCTCAATGCAAGGGCGTCAATCCTTGCTGCTGCGAATCCGAAGCTTGGACGATTCGACAATTACAAGAACGAGCTCGAACAGATCGACCTTCCCCATTCTCTGCTCTCGCGATTCGACCTCATCTTCGTGCTTAAGGACGTGCCAAACGATGCAGAGGATTCGCGTATCGCACGGCACATCCTCGACAGCCACAGCGGTATCGAGGAAAGCATATCGCCCATCCTCGAGCCGGAGTTCCTCGTCAAGTACATATCGTATGCCAAGAGGAACGTGTATCCCGAGCTCATGAAGGAGACGGTGGAAAAGCTGCACAAGTTCTACGTCTCGATACGCAAACAGGGCGCAGAGGGCGGCGCGGTCCCCATCACGGCGAGACAGCTCGAGGCATTGATCCGCCTTTCGGAGGCCAGAGCTCGCATGCGGCTCTCCAACGTTGTCACACCGGAGGATGCAGACGCCACGATCAGCCTATACCGAAGCGTCATAGAAAAGATCATGATGGACAAGGAAACGGGCTCTATGGACGTTGATATCCTTATGACTGGAAAGGCCACCTCACAGCGCCAAAAGATCATTCAGGTCTATGAGCTTATCGAAAAGATCGAACAGGACTATGACGAGGGCGCGCCGTATGAAGAAGTGGTCAAGGCGGCAAAGGAGGCAGGCATCGGAAAGGAGTTCATCGTACGTGCCATCGAAGAACTCAAGCGGGGCGGTGACATCTTCGAACCGCGTGCAGGTGTCCTCAAGACGGTGAAGGCGAACTTTTAAGGGGCATTGCTCTGCTTGAGGCGCGCATGATGACGCCTGCAAGTTCGTCGGGAGTCATGCCTGGCGCATTCACGCCCTCATGCTCGAAGAATGCGTGCACGGCATCTCGTACCTTGAACGTCTGGACATGGCGCAGGCGATCTTCAAGCAAGGGGAGCTTCTCCTCCGGATAGAAGAAAAAATCACCGCTTATCTGTATGTCTTTGATGGCGCGGCCCTCGAGTGTGACATCAACGCAGACGAGGCCCCCCTTTACCTTGGTTTCTGCATACCCGCGGCGACGTGTGCGCGCCAGGCGCCGTTCCTTGCGGTAGGGATACCTTTTAACGTGTCCACACGAAAGGCACGTGATGCTCACCATACCGTGCCCGATCCTGACCCGCGCCGTGGAGCCGGTAACGAGCGGGAGATTGCATGACGCACAATACGACCGTTTCTGTTCCTTGGAAAACGCCACCTTGTGCTTGCGGGAGATGGAGCGCGCCATCTCAATATAGCGGCGGGCGCGTGCCGGATTGTCCTGCACGTATGCCATTGCAAGGTCGAAAAGGCGTGATATGTGCCTGGAAGCGATCTTTTGTCGTTGATGCCGTCGACGCTTCCACTTCATATCGTATGAGAACATGTGAGAAATATTTAAACCTATGTACCGTGCGCGCCGTATACGACATGGTTGAGCACTGCCCATGCCACAAGCTCTTCGCCATGGATAGAACAACGAGAAAAGGGGATATCGGTGGCAAAATCGCCATGAGGGAATCCTCCGATGACGAGGACCTCGTCAGGGTCCGGCGCATACGTGGCTCCCTCGTAGTGCATTACCTTGACCGGCATGCCGCTGGACACCTCGGTGATGAGGTCTGGCAACGTCTTGTTCACCATGCGGAGCAGGTCGGTATCCCCTGCTGTGATGCGGCGAGTTGAAAAGAGCTGTTCCATCAACCCCACGAATCTGTTGTACGATTTGGGGACCTTCCACGACGGGTCGATGTATATGACCTTGTCATGGCGGGTATGGACGTAGACCTCCAGCCCTCCGTCCTTGTTGAGAGGGGATTCAAGGGCATTGAGCAGGCAGACGTGCACGATGTCCGGCCTCCCTCTGCGATATGCGTCGGGGAGCGTCTGCATCGAGGTATGATGGTAGTTGCTATCGAGCAGGACCACGTCCTTTCGTCCATATTTCTTCTTCATGACCGGAAGGCTGCGAAGCGAGCGTGGCATCGGTTCAAGCTCTGCTTCAGCTATGACGATCTTGAGCATGTAGGCGGATGGTATATAAATAATAAAAATCTTTGTAAAAGTGAGACGGTGATCACAATGATGATAAAGGCGCTCTTGGGAAAACGGGTATATGATGTTGATGCCCTGGAAATGGGCAAGGTACACGATGTGGAGTTCGACGCCACTACGTATGCCATCACGGCACTCGAGGTGCACAAGGGATTTCGCACATCGGTCCTCGTGAGCATGGACAAGGTGTCCAAGCTCGGTGACAGCGTGCTCCTTAACATCAAGAGCGAGGATCTTCTCGTACAAGACTGATCTTGTAGACGCACCACATCCAGTACGATGGGCCGTATTCCTCCTGAGTAAGCGTATCGTCATATACGATAAGCACACGCATCGGGCCCCCTGCTTCGGGCGTGTTGGAAAAGCTTACAGCAAGGTCCTTCCCCCCTCGCCCCACTGCGAGGAGGAACTGTTGCGGATGGGCAGCGATATCCTCCCTTGGTATGCATACCATCGTGCCCTGTATGTTTGTCATGCATAGGAACCCTTCCTGGGCTTCGGAGAAATACCCCGAATCCGTAAGGAGCTCGTGCAGCGTGATGCAATCATACGTCATCAATTCGTTTCGCCACACATCGTTTACGATCCGTTCCTTTACCTCGCATCGCTCGAGCACGGTCGACAGGGGGACATGGACCGTCATGTTCGTATCACGCTCATGGAGCACGATAGAGAGGCTCTGTTCCGGCGTGTAGAAGAGTGAAAACACCGCCACGCCCACGATCGTGACGAGCACGAGCAAGAATGGATACTTGTAATGGGCCCTCATCGTTGTCATATACTCTCTGAGGATTCGCTTATAAAGATTATCACACCATGCAGAGGATGTCAAAGGTCACCGATGCACACCAGTGAACGAGAAACGAAGGGAAGATGCTTTTGGATTCCCAGTCGATGTATCCGAACGCAAGGCCCGCGAAGAATGAGTAGTAGACCTCGAGCATTGGCTTGCCCAGGTGGATGTAAGCATAGGGGACGGCCTGTAGAAGTATGGCCCACCTGCCGGCGCGTTTGCACCCGAACATGAGAAATCCACGAAAGAGAAACTCGGTCGAGAGCATCAAAATGCCTATCATGAGCTCCCAGTAGATGAACTCCTCCCAGGATCCGAATGAGAAGCGAGGATAATATGATCGGAACGCGCTCATGCGCGAACCCACGATCATGAAAGGGATGCCAATCCCATAGAGCATCATGGCATATCGGGCTACCTTCTTCCTGTCGCCAAGCGCAATGCCAAATGGGCGCACGGATCTGCGAAGAGCGTATGCGACCACGAGGGGTATTGCAAGATAGAGTACGAACTCCTTGAAGATAAATCCATCAAACGACGAGGTGGGCAACGCATCCTCGATCATGATGAGTATGAGCGTCACACAAACGACAAGCATGCATGCCTGATGCCTTCGTTTTCCCATGTGCTCGTTGATATAGAAAACTATTTAAACATTGCTCAGTGGTGAAAAAATACCATTCTTGACAGCTATGTGACACATATAGACAAGGTGTCGCATTGCATGGTACTATAGTACCAAAATATAAAAATTTATAATTGCATACCATATAGGTACATTTGTGATTTTATTAC
>DSAJ01000037.1 GCA_011372835.1 Methanomicrobia archaeon
AAAGGGCGAGGCGGTGGTCGTCACCGCCGAGGAGGTCATCAATCTCGTCGAGGACGAGGGAGCGCGGCGCGCGGCCCGCGAGGTCGACGTTGTCACCACAGGCACGTTCTCCCCAATGTGTTCTTCCGGTGTGTTTTTGAACTTTGGCCATGCAGACCCTCCTATACGCATGCAAAAGATCTGGCTCAACGACGTGCCCGCCCACGGCGGGCTTGCCGCGGTCGACACGTACCTGGGAGCGACGAACCTGTCCGAAACGACGCCCGACTACGGCGGCGCACACGTCATCGAGGACCTCGTGCGCGGCAGGAAGGTCATGCTCAAGGCGGCCTCCGGCGGCACCGACTGCTACCCGAGAAAGGAAGTCACCACCGATATCACCCTCCTCTCGATAAACGAGGCGATCATGTTCAACCCCCGCAACAGTTATCAGAACTACAATGCGGCAGTCAACACGACGAAAAAGACGATTCGCACCTACATGGGGACACTCCTGCCTGACATGGGAAACGTCTCGTTTGCCACCTCGGGTCAGCTCAGCCCGCTGTTCAACGACCCCACATTCCGCTCGATCGGCATGGGGACCCGCATATTCCTCTGCGGCGCGCAGGGAAACATCGCCTGGCATGGCACGCAGCACCGCCCGTCGGTCGTCGAGCGCGATGGGAAGACCATCATCGGCGGCGCGACGCTCTCGGTCGTCGGCGACCTGAAGAAGATGTCGCCCGACTTCCTCCGGGCCGCGACATTCCCCGGCTATGGCGTCTCGATGTTTGTCGGTATCGGCATCCCCATACCAATACTCGACGAGGAGATGCTCAGGGCAACGGCCGTCACCGACGACGAGCTCTACACCCAGATCATCGACTACAGCTACCCGCACCGGCAGCGCCCGGCGCTTGGCACGGTGAGCTACGGCGAGCTGAGAAGCGGCACGGTCACGCTCGATGGCAAAGAGATACGCACCTCGCCCCTCTCGAGCTACGCCAAGGCCCGCGAGATCGCCCAAACCTTAAAAAAGGAGATCGAAGAGTCTCAATTCCTGCTTCAACGCCCCGCGTGGACGCTTCCGCGCGAAGGTGTCAACAATCACCTGGAATGAATGCCATGATAAAGCGAAAGGTCATCTTCACGTTCCCGCCCGAGATTGTGGAAAAGCCCATATCCCACACGCTGATGCGGGACTACGACTTGTGGGTCAACATACTCCGCGCCAAGATCGAGCCCAGCTCTGGCGGAAAGCTCGTCCTTGAGCTTCGTGGTGATGAGGACATGATCGAGCAGGGCATCGAGAGCGCTCGCCAGGCGGGTGCCGGCGTCACGCTGCTCGAACATGACGTGCTGTGGGACAAGGAGCTGTGCGTTGACTGCGGAGCCTGCATCTCGACATGCCCGACACAGGCACTTTCGCTTGACAGGGACAACTTCAAGCTCATCTTCGACTTCGACAAGTGCGTGGCCTGCGGCACGTGTGCCGATGTCTGTCCCGTCAAGGCGATAACGATCGAATTCTAATACAGGTGCGGTGCCCGGAATCGGACCCCGTCGTAGACCGCGCCGTCACCAAGGTCCTCCTCGATGCGAAGCAACCGGTTGTACTTTGCCGTGCGCTCGCTTCGGCACGGCGCGCCCGTCTTTATCTGGGCGCAGTTGAGCGCCACGGCAAGGTCGGCGATGAACGTGTCCTCGGTCTCCCCCGAACGGTGCGAGACGACAACGCCCCACTTGGAGCGCAGCGCGAGCTGCGCGGCGTCCCATGCCTCGGTGACCGTGCCAATCTGGTTGAGCTTGAGCAGCAGCGCGTTTGCGGCCCGTGATTCTAGGCCGGTCTCGATGCGCTCCGGATTCGTGACGAAGATGTCGTCACCAACGATCTGCACCTTTCTTCCCACCTTCGCCGTGAGCGTGGCGAAGCTGTCGTAGTCGTGCTCGGCAAACGGGTCCTCGAGCGACACGATGGGGTACGTGTCGATCATCTCGTAGTAGCGCTCGACGAGCTCGTCAGGGTCAAGCGTCTTTCCCTCGAGCTGGTACGTGCCGGCCTCGCGGTCGTAGAACTCGCTTGCGGCCGCGTCGATGGATATGCCCATCGTGTCATTGTAGCCGGTCTCCTCCATCGCCTCGACGAGCATCTCGAGCGCCTCGTCGACGCGTTTCATCGGCGGCGAGTAGCCGCCCTCGTCGCCCACGCCCGTTGCCGTCGCCCCGTAGCGCCTGGCAACGATCCTTTTGAGCTCATGATAGACCTCGCATATGGCCTGCAGCGCCTCGCCGTAGGTCTCAACGCCTGTGGGCATGACCATGAACTCCTGCAGTTCGAGCTCCGCTGAGCCGTGGACCCCCGCGTTGAGCACGTTTGACATGGGCACCGGCAGCACGTGGGCCTGCGGACCGCCGAGGTAGCGGTAGAGCTCCATCTTGCACGTGTCGGCGGCGCATGCGGCACACGCCATCGAAACGCCGACGATGGCGTTCGCGCCGAGGCACGACTTGTCGTCGGTGCCGTCTGCATCGCGAAGCTCCTCGTCGATGAGGCGCTGGTCGGTCACGTCAAACCCAAGGATGCGCTCGGCGAGCACTTTATTTACGTTAGAAACAGCCTTTGTGACGCCCTTGCCTGCGAATCGTGAGCCGCCGTCGCGCAGCTCGAGGGCCTCATACGAGCCTGTCGAGGCGCCCGAAGGGACGATCGCGCGTCCGAATCCGTCCTCGGTCTCGACCTCCACCTCGACGGTGGGATTGCCTCGTGAATCTATGACCTCGCGGGCAGTGACGGCGCATATCTCATTATCCTCGTATTCGTAACGCACCGTACCATCTCCGCAAATGTTTTTAAGAGACCACATTTAAATCTATCCATGGAAATCGCCGACCTCGGCCTTTCTTCTCCCCATGTGAAACGGTTCAAAAAGATGGGATATTCCACGCTCTATCCGACGCAGGAGGAGGCGGTCCGCACAGGGTTCCTCGAGGGAGGAAACATCGTCGTCGCGGTGCCCACGGCATCGGGTAAGACACTGCTTGCCTACCTTGCCATCGCGCGCTGTGTCGAGCTCGGGGGCAGGGCCGTCTACGTCGTTCCTCTCAAGGCGCTTGCCGAGGAGAAGTATGCCGAGCTCAAGGAGCTTGGCGTCAAGGTAGCGCTTTCCATCGGCGACTACGATTCGCACGAGTCGTGGCTCAAGGACTACGAGGCCGTCGTGACGACATCGGAGAAGTTCGACTCGCTGCTGCGCCACGAGACGCGATTCTTTGACGACATCACGCTGCTCATCGCCGACGAGGTCCACCTCGTCCACTCGCTTCGACGAGGCCCGACGCTTGAGGTCGTGCTTGCAAAGATGCGTCACAAGCAGATCGTCGCGCTCTCGGCCACCGTCTCGAACGCCGAGGAGATCGCAGCGTGGCTCGATGCGCACCTCGTGGTGTCCGACTGGCGCCCTGTCGCGCTCAAGAAGGCGGTCTACTGCGAGGGCACGCTCGTCTACGAGGACACCACCACCGCAGATGTTGAGGGCACGGGCGATGATACGGTGCGTCTCGTCTCCTACGGCGTCGCCGACGAGGGGCAGGTGCTCGTCTTCGTCAACTCGCGCAAGTCGACCCAGGCGGTGGCGCGTCGCATAGCGGCGAAGTTCAAGCGTGCGGGCATCGAGCTCGACGTGCCAAAGGTGTCCGACACGCCGCTTGGCGACGAGCTCGCTAAAGCGATGCGTTACGGCGCCGTGTTCCATCATGCTGGCATGGATCGTTCGGACCGTACGCTTGTGGAGCGTCTGTTTCGCGAAGGAGCGCTTCGCGCCATCGTCGCCACGCCCACGCTCGCGGCAGGCATCAACGTCCCTGCACGGCGCGTTATCATACGCGACTGGCGCCGATTCGACGCCAACCGCGGCTACGTGCCGATATCGAACCTTGAGATACAGCAGATGATGGGGCGTGCGGGAAGGCCGAAGTACGACACGACAGGCGAGGCCATCCTCATGGCGAAGTCGCCGGCACAGGTGGAGACGCTCTTTGACGAGTATATAAACGCCCCCACCGAGCGCATCACCTCCAAGCTCTCGGCCGACGATGCGCTGCGAAGCCACGTACTGGCGCTGTGCGTCCCCTCCTCGACACGCGAGGGGCTCTTGACGTTCTTTTCCAAGACGCTCTATGCACACCAGTACGGCATCGACACGGTGATGGGCAAGGTCGACGATACGGTACGATTCCTCTCGCTCCATGGCCTGCTCGCACAAAGCGACGACGCGCTTGACGCAACGCCGCTTGGCGCGCGGGTGAGCGAGCTCTACATCGACCCCATGTCCGGCGTCGTGCTCCGCGATGCGCTGCGAAAGGACGCTACGGTCTTTGGCATGCTCCATGCGCTGTGCCATACGCCAGACATGCCGCGATTCTACCTGCGAAAGGGAGACTCGGAGACGTACGACCTGCTGACCTACGAGATGCACGACGACTTCCTCGTCGAGGTGCCGGACTCCTGGTACGAGCCCGAGGAATACCAGTTCTTCCTCACCGAGGTCAAGACCGCCGCCATCCTCATGGACTGGATATCGGAGCGCTCGGAGCGCGAGGTCTGCGAGAAGTATGACATAGGCCCCGGCGACCTGCTGCGCCTTCGCGACAACGCCGAGTGGATATGCTATGCCTACAAGGAGATCGCACGCGTGCAGTCGATGCCATGGCAGGCGATCAATCGCCTCGTCTACCGCATACGCCACGGTGTTGGCGAGGACCTGCTCGAACTCACGTCGGTCAAGGGCATTGGGCGGGTGCGTGCGCGAACGCTTTACAATCTCAACATCCGTTCCGTACAGGACCTGCGCACCGTGCCGCTCGAACGCTTGCAGCGCATCCTTGGGAACAAGACGGCGATCAAGGTCAAGCAGGAGCTTGGCATCGTCGTGTCCGAACGCCGCCAGCAGGATGCGTCGCGGGACGGGACGCTTGAGTGATAAGAGAAATCATTTTTTCCCCATATTGGACAAGGTGGTCATGCATGGCGCGCCCAACTGTTCTTGGAAAACAACAGCCCCCCCAGTCGGGACCGACCGTGCAGACAGAAAAGGTGCGAAAATACCTGCACTACATACCTTCTATGAGGGGTGCGTGCCCTTTACGCGCGATACGCATCAGCGAGGTGAAACTCCCCGAACACGGGCGGCATCGATTGTATTCTGGAGCATCAGGAGGCACGCCCTCGCTATCCCCGAACGTTTATTAGAAAAGTATATATACTTACTCATTGGATAGTCTATTTACAATTCATCAGGTGCATCTATGAAAAAGGCAAATATCGTGGTCATGATACTTATGGTATCTCTTTTTGCAGTGCTTCCCGCGTCCGTCTCTGCTGACCAGTACGTGTCGCCGGGCGACGACATACAGGCCGCGGTCGACGATGCCGCCGCCAACGGTGGTACCGTCTACTTCGCTCCGGGAACATATGAAGTGAATATCTTCATCGGCAACCCGAACGCATCGTTCACGCTCAGCGGGGCAGGAGCTGGAGTCTCCACCCTTGACGGGAACGACAACGGATCCGTCATCCGCATCGAATACACGGGAGACGCTGTCGTCACCGTTGAGGGATTCACCATCACCGATGGGGTTGGCCAAACGTGCATTTATTACGATACCTCCCTATGTGGTGGTGGGATGTATCTCTACTCTGCCAATGCTGTTGTGAACGCGTGCGTGTTCACGGATAACTACGCAGATGACTACGGTGGGGGGTTGTACTCCTATGGGTCACAGGTCATCGTTACCGGCTCCACCTTTCACAAAAACATTGCCGATTCTTATGGCGGCGGGATGGACATCAACGAATCTTCCTTAGTCGTGGACAACTGTGTGTTCTCGGAAAACGATGGTGGTACCTACGCTGGGGGACTCGACTGTTACTATTCCAAAGCCACGGTGACCAACAGCACGTTTGAGAAAAACATTGCCGATTCTTACGGGGGCGGAGTATACGTATATAGTACATATGCGGAGGGCGAGCTTGACAATCTGTCTGCAAGCAGTACCGACCTGACCAAGGTCGGTCACGCAAGGGTCGCAACGAATGGCACCACCGTTGATGCCACCGTCGCCTTTTCCAACTGTACCTTCGAGGACAACTATGCCGGCACTGACGGTGGTGGCATGTATTGCACATATGCCAACGATGTTTATGTTGAATCCACCATCTTCGACTCAAACACATCGCAAAACTATGGCGGTGGAATCTGCTTCGATAGGAGCGAAGCTGAAATCACAGGATGCACCTTTGATTCAAACACGGCAAAAAATCATGGCGCAGGGATGTACAACAACGATTCCGACGTTACCTCAATCTCCTGCCTGTTCACAGGAAATGAGACAGATGATGGTTACGGCGGAGGCATGTACAACAACGATGCTGACGCGAACGTGGACAACTGCACCTTCTCCGGCAACACCGCCGAGCGCGGCGGGGGCATGTACAATAGCTACAATTCGGCACCTATCGTCACCGACTGCCTCTTTAGCTACAACGTAGCGTACAGGAGGGGCGGCGGCATGGACAATCACGAAAATTCCGCCCCCGTTGTCACGAACTGCGTCTTTGTCGGTAATGAGGTCATCGGGGAATCGACAACAAGCGAAGGGACCTACTCCAAGATCAATGGCATGACCAGCGCGGGGGGCGGCGGCATGTTCAGTGGCTCCACTGCCACACCTGTCGTTACCAACTGCACCTTTACGCTAAACACTGTGCCGTATTACAGCAATAAGGGCGGCTACGATGGCGAAAACGGCGGCGGCGTGAAGAACGCAAATAATTCCAGCGGCGTTTTCACCAACTGCATCGTCTGGGGCAACTACCCCAACGACGTGCTGAACACTGATGGCAATGTATCTACCTTCGAGTACTCCAACGTTGGCGGCGGCTTCCCCGGAGAGGGCAACATCGACGCCGACCCGCTCTTCGTCAACGCGCCGACTGACGTCTCGCTGCAGCAGGGCTCGCCCTGCATCGACGCAGGCACGGACATGAGCCCCGACGTGGTCGACGACATCCTCGGTGTCGCCAGGCCGCAGGGCAGCGCATACGACATGGGTGCCTATGAGTTTGCCATAGCGGCGAGCAACTGGTCGCCCGTCTCGATCATGCCGCTTGCGCGAACGCAACTGGCAACCGCCCTTGAGGCATGGGGCGGGCTGTTAGGGCAGCTGCCTGAAGAGCCAACAGAAGAGATGACCGAGCTCATCGAGCGTATCCAGGCCCACATGCAAAACGCGACCGGACTCGCGAATCCGATCTACGCGTCTGGCCAGCTCTCACAGGC
>DSAJ01000117.1 GCA_011372835.1 Methanomicrobia archaeon
ATACCGATCTTCATCCTCCTCATCGGGGGCATCGGCATCGTCATCGGCATCTCGACATGGGGCTACAAGGTCATCGAGACCGTGGGCCGGCGCATCACCGAGATCACGCCCTCGCGAGGATTTTCCGCAGAGCTCGGTACGACGCTTACCGTGCTCCTCTGCTCGAAGATCGGTCTTCCCATATCGACGACCCAGGTGCTCATCGGTTCGGTGATGGGCGTTGGATTCGCCCGCGGTATCGCCGCCATCGACTTCGGGATCATACGCCGCATCATCATCTCGTGGATGCTTACCCTGCCTGTCGCCGCCGTGACGAGCATAATTATATATATTGCCCTTAGGGGCATTATATTATGAGGTGTGTAGATGGGAATTCTTGACAGGATACGCGTCCCGCTCCTTGGAACGCTTCGACCAGACCCCTTCAAACGTCTGAACGACCATGCAAAGATCGTCAAGTGCTGCACCGAGTCGATGCAGGAGGCCGTTACCGCCTATTTCAGGGGCGACTTCGAGCGATTCGAGACGTATCGCGTCAAGGTGACCGAGCAGGAGGGCGAGGCGGACCTTATCAAGAAAAACATCCGAAACCACCTTCCCCGCAACATCCACATGCCGGTGGACAAGCGCAACTTCATGCTGCTTTTGACCCAGCAGGACAAGATCCTCGACTACGAGGAGGACGTCGTGCAGTGGCTCTCGATCCGCACCACCAAGTGCGATGAGCAGCTCGCCAAGGAGTTTCTGACGCTCACCGACAAGGTGGTCGAGACGATACAGCACTTCGAGCGGGCGATCTTCAATCTCACCGACGTCGTCGAGGCGTCGTTTAGCGACGAGGAGCGAAGCGAGACCAAGCGCTACATCAAGCACGTGAGCAGCAGCGAGCACGAGTCCGACCTATTGGAACACCAGCTCTCGCGCACGATCTTCTCGCTTGAAGGGACGCTGTCTGCCATGGACATCTACCATATGCTGCGCACCGTGCAGCTGCTTGGCGAGGTGGCAAACCATGCGGAGAACGCCTCGGACCGCGTGCGCACCCTGCTAGCGCGCTAGATGGTGAGATATTTATTTTAAGCTGCTACGAGCAAGACAGCAGCAGGTGAACCTATGAACACATGCGATAACGCCACTTCATCTTATGCATCTGTGAACGTGCCCTTTGCGCCGCGGAGGCCGGGCCGATGAAGTCGATCATCATCCACGGCGGCGCGTGGAACATGCCCGAAAAGCTTGATAAGCCCCATCTCAGGGGTGTGGAGGCGGCCTGCAAGGTGGCACGCGACGCGCTCCTTGACGGCCGTGGAAGCCTCGAGGCCATCACCGACGCGCTCGTCCTCCTGGAGGAGGATACCACGTTTGATGCGGGCGTGGGGTCGTTTCTCAACGCCGCCGGCGACGTGGAGCTCGATGCCGGGATCATGGACGGCACCACTGGCGACTACGCCTGCTGCGGCGCTGTCTCGAAGCTGAGAAACCCCATCCTGGCCTGCAAGCGGCTGCTTGAGGTCTCGCCCAACAAGCTGCTCGTCTGCGAGGGCATGCACATCTTCGCACGTGAGCAGGGCTTTACACTCATCGACAACGACGACCTCAAGATCGAGCGCGAGATCGAGCGCTACGAGGGAACGAAGCTGCCTGTGGCATCGTACTTTTCACCCAGCGACACCGTGGGCGCGGTGGCCATCGACGACGGCGGGCACATCGTCGCTGCAAACACCACCGGCGGGACGCCGGGAAAGCCGTCCGGACGCGTCGGCGACTCGCCGCTTGTGGGTTGCGGCATCTACGCCGGCCCGCACGCCGGTGCGGCCGCAACGGGCCTTGGCGAACCGATCATCAAGACGGTGCTCACAAAGCGCGTCTACGACTACTACTGTGAGAGTAACGACATATCCCGCGCGACGTCTGCCGGCATACGCGACCTTGCGCACCACGGCTGGGGCGGCGTCATCGCCCTTGACAAGCATGGCACCCCGTCCGCATGCCACAACACGACCAAGATGCCGCACGCTACGTGGGATGAGAAAAGCGATAAGATCGAAAAAAAGATAGGAAACCCCCGATGTTAGAGCGGGGGTGCGTTGATCGCGACAAGCGAGAGCCTGCCGTTTCCCGTGTTCTTGAGCGAGTGTACCACCTTCGGCGGGAAGAAGACGACGGTATGGGGGCCGACGTCGTACTCGTCATCGCCGATGGTCACGCGCATCGAACCCTCGAGGACGTAGTATGCCTGCTCCACCTCGTGCGTGTGGGGCTCGGCATAGCCACCTTCCTCGAAGTCCGAGCGCAGTATCGACATCTTGAAGGCACCATGCTCCTTCATGAGGAACTTCTTCGTGGTGCACTTCACATGCCCTTTCGGTACGAACTCCTCTGTTTCATCTTCGCGAATGACAAACCTCAATGCGTCGCCACAGGCGCCCATTGCGAATTCACCTCAGTACTCGAGCTGGTCGGCCACGTAGCCGATGCCGAACTTCTCGAGACGCTCCTTTGTGGGGATGCCGTTCTCGTTCCATCCGCGCAGCTCGTAGTATCGGTCCAACATCTGGTCGAGCTCCTCCTGGGGGCAGTACATGCCCTTGAGCGGCCCGTCAGGTATTGGCTCATTCATGAATCGCCATGGAAGTTTATCATCTTTTCGGGTTATGCCCTCGCGGCAGTTGAACGCGCGCTCCATCGTGTAGATGCGGTCGGCGATCTCGGTGAGCTCCTCAAGAGTGAGGTCCCATCCGATGGTGTCGTTGACCCAGCGCACGTAGTTTTCCGTGAGCACGAGGCCTGTGGACTTCTCACAGAGGTGGCAGATGACCGCCGCGTCGCCAAAGGTCGTCCAGTTGGCGGTGTCAAAGGCGATCTCGGCCTTGTCCGAGATGTCCTCGCGCTGCTCGCGCGTGAAGCCGTACTCCATCGACGGGCGGGCGTCGTGGTGGCTGCCGCCCCTGTTGGAGACGGAGTACCCGATGCTCATCGTCTTGATGCCGCGGCCGGAGTGGCCGGCTGGCTCGAGGCCCTTGATGTGGATGGCGAACTTGTAGGCGTCGCCGCCAAGCTTTTTTGCCATCTCGCGCGTTCCGAGTCCGACGAACTCGCCCACACCCTCTGCCTTGCCGGTGAGCTCGCACACCTTGTAGAGCGCCTCCCTGTTGCCCCACGAGAAGTCGAGGCCGGACAGGTCGACATCGCCGAGCAGGCCCTTCTCCTGGGCCTCCATCATGAACGAGACGGAAAGACCAAACGATATCGTGTCAAGGCCGAGCTCGTCGCAGAGCGCGTCGGTGCGTATCAGTGTGTCGAGGTCGTCGACGCCGCACATGCTGCCCAATGAGTAGAGTGACTCGTACTCGGGACCCTCGGTGACCGCCGGGTCGGACTTGGCCTGGTCGATCTTCGTGCATGCGATGCGGCATGCGAAGCATGCGTCGTTACGCTTCCAGTGCTCTGCCTTGAGCTTCTCGCCCGAGATCTCCTCGGCACGCTCGAACTGCTCCTTCTGGTAGTTGTACGTACCGAGCGAACCCTGGTTGTTGATGATGTTGACGAGGATGGGCGTGCCGTAGTCGGTGAGGCCCTTGCCCTTCGTCTCATACTCTGGGATGAGCTCGTTGTAGTGCTTGAACATCTTGCCGAGGTCTGCCACCTCGACGTCCTTGGACCCGCGCACGGTGATGGCTTTGAGCTTCTTAGCGCCGAAGACGGCGCCCATGCCGCCGCGGCCGCATGCGCGCACGTCGTGGATGACGCATGCGTAGCGCACCTTGTTCTCGCCGCCCGGACCGATGCAGAGCGTCGAGAAGTCGGAGGCCGTAAGCTCCTCTATCTTTTCCTGGACCTCCTTCGTGTCAAGGCCCCAGAGCCCGCCTGCGTCGCGCAGCTCCACGGTGTCGTCGTCGATGTAGAGGTATTTTGGCGAGTCGGCCTCGCCGGTGATGATGATCGAGTCGTAGCCTGCATACTTGAGCTTGGCGGCGAAGTCGCCGCCGAACGCACCGCGCATGTAGCCGCCGGTCAGCGGTGACTTGGTCACCACGGTGCCGCGGCCCGCGCCGTGCAGGAATGTCCCTGAGATGGGACCAGCACCCACGGCGATGACGTTGTCGGGGCCGAGCGGGTCGGCGCCCTTGGGACATAGGTCAAAGAGGTACTTTGCCCCGAATCCCACGCCGCCGAGGAACTTCCTCGCAAGGTCGTCCTCGGTCTTTTCCGTCTTGATCTCGCCGGTGGAGAGATTGACAAATAAAATCTTACCTGCATATCCTTTCATGTTCAGTCCTCCTCCAGGAACAATGCGTTGAAGGGACAGTAGCGGATGCAGTTGGTCGCCCCGTCGCAAAGGTCGCACTTGAGGACGTACTCGAGCTCCTCATGCGTGAAGATGGAGCCGTACGGGCACGCATCGACACAGACCATGCATCCAAGGCACTCGTCAGCGCTGAACTTCACTTCGCCGTCCTCGACGTAGAGCGCCTCGTCGGATGGACAGACGTCGACGCACTCCGGTTCCTCGCAGTTCCGGCACGTGTTGTGCTGATATTTTCCATAGAACTCGTCTCGCCAGATGCGAATACGCGATTTCTTCGGATTGAACACCCCTTCGTGTGTCGCTGAACAGACCAGAACGCAGGTCTCACAGCCAGTGCACTTCTCGGGGTCGAACCCTACTCTCTTCATAATAAAGTCACCACCTAACGGTAAAGTGGTAAAAATTTAAAGGTTTCGTTATGTCTAAACCGTATTATCGGTCGTAAACGAGACGCTGTCGATGATCGCGCGCTCCTTTCGTTCCTTGTGCACCTTCTCCAGGTAGCGGTAGACTCCGGAGTGCGGCTTTCCCTCAAGGAGCATGTCGACGGCCTTCTTCGCGTCGTAGACCTCCTCGAACGTGCCCAGAAGCGAGACGGTCTTGCCGTAGACGGACATGTGCGCGCCGGTCAGCGTCTCGATGACGCGCCGCGTCTTTCCCTCCTTGCCGATCAGGCGTCCGCGGATGCGGCGAATCGAGTTCTTCGAATGGCCCACGATGTCGGATATGTCGATGATCTCGACGATGGTGCCGTCCTCCTTGAGCCGCATCGCCTTTTCAGGCGAGAATCCGCGCGCGATGGCGCGCACCATGTCGCGCCCCTTCCACACGGCCAGGGGGTCGTCGGTGTCGCTTCGCTCGTAGATGCCGACGGTGGACGCCTCGCTGTCGATGTCAAGCTGCACGCGCAGCTCCGACTCGACCTGGTCCCTGGTCTCGCCCTTCTTGCCTATCAGTATGCCGATGCGTTCCTTTGGCACCCGTACGAACTCTTCATTCTCCATCCTTGCCACCCGTTATGCGGTCGTATACGTCCTCTTTCGAGGGGACCTTCATGTACTTCGAGAAGTACCTTAAAACGTTTTCGATATCGCGCTCGAGAAACTCGCGCGCCAATGTGTTTTCCACCACCGTGCCCTGCGAGAGGTCGATGACGATCAGGCCATCGTCGGAGACGAGGACGTTGTACTCGGAGAGGTCGCCGTGCACGATGCCTGCCTCATACATCTTCTTCATGTATGTGATGAGCGCCTCGAGGTCGCCTTCGGGGTCGTCGCTTCCCTGCTCCTTGAGCCGGGGATAGGGCACGCCGTCGCGTCCAAGGAACTCCATGACGAGCACGTTCGAGCGCACCTCGAGCGGATGCGGGACGGGGACGTCGTCCTCGATGCGCATGAGGTTCTTGTACTCGCGCTTTGCCCAGCCGAAGACGACGTGGCGGTGGTGCTTCTTTATCGACTTGAACCGCGGGTCCTGGATGAGGTACTGCCACATGTTGCGAAACGTGGCGGCGGCGATGCGATAGATCTTGATGGCGACGGTCTCGCCTGAGGGGGTGGTGCCCCAGAAGATGTTTGCCTCCTTTCCTGTCGAGACGATGCCCTCGACGGTGGCGAGATGCCCCGCCTTGATGAGGTCGTAGAGCACCATGAGCGTCGCCTTGTCAAAGACGCCGTCGCGCACTTTGAGTGCCTCGACGCCCTTTCGCTGGCGTTCCTGCTTGAGCCCGCGCTTGAACTCGCGCTCGTAGAACTTGTCCTGTTCGCTCGTCACTCCCATTCCTCCAGCAGGCCGCGCTCCCTGAGGTGGTCGAGCTCCTCCCAACGGTAGCGGTAGACCACATCAAGCGTCTCGTCGCTTCCCGGCATGACCTCGCGCAGCAAGACGTAGCTGTTCGAACGAAACAGCACCTGTCCGCGGAACTTGCCCGGGATGCGCACCGTGCGCTCGCGCCCGCCCGGAAGCGAGACGAGGAGCCGGTCGCCGCCAACGAGGCGCTCCACCCTTCCGAGGACGTGCTCGTCGTCGGGAAGCATGATGTCATCCGCGTCGTATGTCACCTTTGAGGAGAGCTTTGACTTCTTCTTTCCCATTGTGCATATCTCCCCGTGGACACTTAAAAAACATTGGTAAGGAGAGACCGAGGGAAATGTAAGAAGTTCAGTCCGTGCTCTCTATGCGAATTCATCCCACCATCAGCTATCAGATGCTCCATAGTATTGATATTGGACCTTCACAAAATAAGAACCACTGCCACTTATAAGTACCGACACAATCTGAACCTTGACATCGTCAGTATCTGCCACAACTAAGGGAACTGGTCCAGAAAAAGGGGTACCATCAAATGACCCGGAAACCGTGTTCTTGTAAACGTCTATCTCATGCACCTGCAATATATTTCCGCCCACGGTACTCCCTTCTCCCACCTGAATGATCGTCTCCCGTGGAGGGGACCATGTCTGGGGAGGGGCTAGTTCCCACTCAACCGAATTGATCAAGGCAAGTACTGCTTGAGTCGTCATTTCGCGGTCCGAACCAGCAACAACAATAACCTCACGCGCGTCTGAAAACGCGTTGCCGTAATGTATCGCGTCGCCATCCGAGGATTCCCAGAAGGCAACTGTCGTTAGCCCCTTGTCGACAAGCTGCATGACCATGTCATTGGCGATTGGTCCGCCCACGAGGATGAGATTATGCGCTTCGATCTCTTCCGGCGAGAGGGATGACTCCACTCTTACAACGTCCTCTTGGATTACCTGCGCCTCAATGCACTCTTCCAGCGTTTGAAAGAGATACGCCGCAGAGATAGCATCGGCATGTGCCGCGTTCTTCCCAACAATGATGAGGTACGTTGGCCTTCCATCCTCGTTGATGACAAAGTCACGTTCAGGGACATAAGATAGGCTCGATTGCAGCAATCCGGAAAATAGAATCACAAGTAAGGGAAACAGCAGCCATGTCTTCCTCATATGGATG
>DSAJ01000130.1 GCA_011372835.1 Methanomicrobia archaeon
CACCATATTATTCACGCTTACCTACGAGGACAAGTACGGCGGCGTGCATGAAAAGACAGGGTCGATCGAGGTGAAGATCAAGGGGACTGCCGTCCAGGAAGCGTTCCTCCAGGCAGAGCAGCTCCGCGAGCTCGGGGAGAATGCATATGCGGTAAGCGACTACACCACGGCCATATCGTATCTCGAACGTGCCATCGAGCTCTACGAACGCCTCGGCTATGTCGAGTTGGCAGAGGAGAGCAGGTCAAGGATCCAACTCGCAAAGACCTACCTGCAGGCACGAAACTACTATGTCCAGGGGAACAAGGAGTTCGAAGAGAAGAACTACCGAGAGGCGAAGAAGTTCTATGAGCTCTCACTTGACATTTACGCGCAACTCGGTAATTCCAAGAAAGTGGCCGAGGTGCGAACAAAGGTGCAGTCGTGCGAGGATGAGCTCTACAAGTTTGAAATAATGCAAGGTGCCCTGTATGGCGCACTCGGGCTCTGTGCGGCCTATGGCACCTGGACGAAACGAAAGGGGATCGTCAAGCGGCTAAAACGTGAATGATTCCCCGGGCGCGAGTATCACGACGTGGACGGAGTCGCCAACTGCGCGCTTGAGCTCATGAGGGTCCTGTTCTATGGCGGGGTATGTGCTGTAATGCATCGGGATGACGACCTGCGGGTCCAATAGCTCGACAGCCTTTATCGCCTCCTTGACACCCATCGTGAATCGTGATCCGATAGGAAGCAACGCGACCTCGGGATTGTAGAGCTCGCTGATAAGCTTCATGTCATAGAAGACGCCCGTGTCACCCGCGTGGTAGATCGAATGGTCTCCGAAGTTCACGACAAATCCTGCAGAATGCCCGGCGCCGCCCTCGAAGTCGGATGAATGGGTCGCGTTGGTCATCGTGATCTTGATGCCCCCAACGTCGATGGTGCCGCCGATGTTCATCGGTTCGAACTGGTTTACCCCTTTGGAGGCCGCATAGTGCGCCAGCTCGTACATGGCGACGAATACAGCATCGTTGTTCTTCGCGATTTCGATGGCATCGCCAAGATGGTCTCCGTGCCCGTGCGTGACGAGCACCATGTCGATATCGTTTAGATCGCCGGGCTTGACCGACGAGCGTGGATTGTTTGAAAGGAACGGATCGATAAGCACCGTCTTTTGCGCAGCGATCCTGAAAGCAGAGTGTCCAAGGAACTCAATCTTCATCATATCACCTATCTATACCTTTAAATACGTGGTATAAATATCTTATCTCAATGATCATCTATGACTGCGATTATGTCGCAATGGACGAAAAAACGGCAGTGCGGCTCTTCGTCAAGGAAGGCGATTCCACCCGCATCATCTACGATGACAGGCACGATCCCTACATATACGCGATCCCCTCGGAGGATGGGTCGCGCGAGAAAATCGAGGATCTTGTGAAGGTCTCAAAGGAAAAAGTCGTCCAGGTGCTTCGCACAGAAGAGGTCACCAAACGCTACGACCATGAGGACGTCACTGTCCTCAAGGTCTTTTTCAGGTACCCGTTCGACGTGCCCGAACTTCGCGAAGACATAGCGCAGTACGCGACGATATTCGAGTATGACATCCCCTATGTCCGCCGCTACCTCATCGACACGGGGCTTCGGCCGCTCGTGCCGCTCGAACTGACCACCGAACAGCGCAACGGAAGGGAGTACCTCGTCGACGCAGCCCCCTCACGTAGCGCGCCGGAGGAGCTTACGTCGATGAGCCTCGACATCGAGACATATAGCGTCAACAAGTCGATGCCTGATGCCGCTACGGACCCTATCATCATGATATCGGCGGCAACGGGCGAGGAGTCGCACGTCTTTTGCTGGAAGGCGTGCAAGGGTGTCGACCACTTTGGCGACGAGGCGTCGATGCTCGAGGGGTTCTTCGCCTTCCTCGACCGTCTCTCGCCAGAGGTCTTCGTTACCTACAACGGCGACAACTTCGACCTTCCTTACATCAAGAAACGCTGCGAGGTCAACGGCATCTCTCACCCCTTCGTGTCCCATATGAAGATAAAGGGGCGGGGATCGAACACGAGCGCGGAGGTCCCGGGCATGGTCCATGTCGACCTCTACCCCATCGTGAAGAAGAACGTGAACGTCTCCCGCTACACGCTCGAGGCCGTCTACGCCGAGTACATGGGGCGCGAGAAGTCGGACCTTGACGGCTCGAAGATATGGCAGTACTGGGACGACGAGTCCCTGCTCGAGGAGCTTGTCGAATACTCGCGCGACGACGCCGTTTCCACATTCGAAATAGGCGAGCAGATGCTGCCGCTCCAGTATGAGATGACAAAGATCGTCAATCAGCGCCCCTTCGACGTGGCGCGCGCATCGTCGTCGGCCCTCGTCGAATGGCTCCTCATGCGCCACAGCCACGAGCTCAATGCACTCATACCAAGCCCCCCAAGCTCTGCCGACCTCTCGCGTCGTTTCGCCGAGACCTACGAGGGCGCGTATGTCGTCGAACCGATAAAGGGGCTGCATGAGCATATCTTCTACTTCGATTTCCGTTCGCTGTACCCATCGATCATCATCAGCCATAACGTCGACCCGTACACGCTCGATTGCGAGTGCTGCACCGACAACATGGCGCCGACGGGTCATTGCTTCTGCATCAAGGAGAAGGGGTTCATCCCTGCGATACTTGACAGCCTGCTCAGCGAGCGCATGCGCATCAAGGAACGCATGGGCAAGGCCTCGGGACTTGAGCACAAGTCGCTCTACAGCCAGCAATGGGCGCTCAAGATCCTTGCGAACTCGTTTTACGGGTATCTTGGATATCCGCGCTCGCGGTGGTACTCGAAGGAGGCGGCCGAGTCGATCACGGCATGGGGACGAAAGTATATCAACAGCGTCATCGACCAGGCACAGTCCGAGGGCCTCTCCGTCGTCTACGGCGATACCGACTCCCTTTTCGTATGCACGCCGACCAAGGACCTCGACCGTGCCCACGAGTTCCTCGCATCCGTCAACGAACGCATGCCAGAGCGCATGGAGCTCGAGCTCGAGGGATACTACCGCAGGGGGCTTTTCGTGACGAAGAAGAAGTATGCGCTCATCGATGACGACGATAAGATCATCACGAAGGGGCTCGAGGTCGTGCGGCGCGATTGGACGGGGATCGCCAAGAAGACCCAGCGCACCGTGCTCGAAAAGATCCTCCGGGACGCCGACATCCAAGGCGCGATAGCGCACGTGCAGCAGGTGACACTCTCACTCAAGGAGAACAGGGTACCGATAGACGACCTCGTCATAGATACGCAGCTTACCATGGCGCTCTCGCAATACAAGGCCATCGGACCGCACGTACAGATCGCCATGCGTCTCAAGGAACGCGGCGACGACGTGCGCGTAGGCACGATCATCTCATATCTCGTGCTCAAGGGACAGGGACGCATACGCGACAAGGTGATCCCCGTCGACGAGTACAACGGAGAGGAGATCGATGCCAACTACTACATACAAAATCAGGTCATCCCCTCGGTGGCGCGCATCTTGCAGCCGCTCGGGTATTCCAAGGAGGAGCTCGAGTACCAAAAGACGCGACAATCGAGCCTTGAGGGATGGTTTTAGGTGATATGATGATCTCACGACGCATCTACTGGAGGGGGGAGGTGTCGGCCGCACACAGGCTCGAGCTCCCATATCCCTCGAAATGCACGGACCTGCACGGCCATAACTACCTCATCGAGATCTGGGCGACGGGGGAGCTCGACGAAACGGGGATGATCATCGATTACGCCGAGATCAAACGCTTGGTATCGCGCTATGACCATGCATTCCTCAACGATGTGCTTGAGAAACCGACCGCAGAACACATGGCCGGCGCACTCAACGAATCGTTGCGAGTGCCCAACGTGACCGAGCTTACCGTGCGCGTCTGGGAGGACCGCGACAGCTACGCAGAGGTAAGGTGGGTCCGTGAGGGTCACTGAGATATTCGAGAGCATTCAAGGCGAGGGCGCGCTCATGGGGCGCCCCATGCTCTTCATACGACTTGCTGGATGCAACCTATCGTGCAAATGGTGCGACACGCCCTATGCGCGCGACGAAGGGCGTGAGATGAGCACAGAGGACGTCGCAATGCGCATACGCTCCTCGCACCTATCATGGGTATGCTGGACGGGCGGAGAACCGCTGCTCCAGCGCTCGGCCATCGAGGACGTGGCCGCGTCCGTCAGGGGATACCGGCACACGGTTGAGACCAACGGCACGATCCCCGTGCCTTCAGGCCTCTTCGACCACGTGACCGTCTCGCCAAAGTCCCTTGCAGGCATGCCCCCGCTGGCGGACTGCTACAAGTTCGTCGTAGGCGGAAAGGAGGATCTCGAAGAGGTCGACCGCTATGTTTTAAGGACAGGCATTGCCAGGGAACGCGTCTATATCCAACCCAGGTGCACCACCAAGGGCGATGCGATACAGCTCCTTGCCCCTCTCTGGACTGCATGCGTGGCGCGCGGCTATGCCCTGTCGCCCCGACTCCACGTGCTCGTCTTCGACGACAGGAGGGGCGTATGATGAACGAGGACTGCGTAATGATACTCAGCGGCGGGCTCGATAGCACCGTGCTTCTCTATCATCTGATCGACGAGGGCCGCTACCCGCTCACCCTGACGTTTGACTACGGCCAGAAGCACGACAGGGAGATAGCGATGGCGCGCCTGAGCGCCAAGGAACTTGGCATTCCCCACGTGGTGCTCACAGTGCCCCTCGACACGATCTTCACATCAAGCTCACTGTTGCACGGGGGCGAAGACATCCCCGAGGGCGACTATTCGGTCGAGACCCAGAAGAGCACGGTCGTGCCGAACAGGAACATGATCCTCCTCTCATACGCCGTTGGCGTCGCCGAGGACCGGGGCCTAAAGCGCGTCTACTACGGTGCTCACCGCAATGATCGGGCCGTGTACCCCGACTGCCGCCCCGAGTTCATCGAAGCTCTTGGCGCCGCCGCACGCTCCGGCACATATAATCAGGTCGAGCTCCTGGCGCCCTTCATGACATGGTCAAAGACTGACATCGTGCTGCGCGGGTACGCACTCGGCGTCCCGTTCGAGCACACGTGGAGCTGCTACAAGGGGCAAGGCGCGCCGTGTGGGGGATGCGGCACGTGCCGCGAGAGGAAGGAGGCGTTTCGAAACGCCGGACTAAACGACCCTGGTGAACGACAATGGAAGAGATGATACGCGAATACATGAAAGCGCTGCAGAGGCGATACGGATTCTTCAACGATGAGGAAATAGAGAACACGCCCAAGCGCATCGAACGATTCTGGGAGGAGTGGGAACGCAACAGGGACTACTCCTTTACCGTCTTTGAGAACAGCGAGCATTACGATCAGATGGTCGTTCTCAAGGTGCCAAACTTCTATTCGATGTGCTCACACCACCTCCTCCCCTTCTTTGGCAAAGTGGCGGTCGGATACATCCCGCAGACCAAGATATGCGGCATATCAAAGCTTGCGCGCCTCGTCATCAAGTACGCGTCACAGCCGCAGCTCCAAGAGAACATGACGCAGCAGATCCTCAACGGCCTCACCGATGCGCTCGACACCGAGGACGTCATGGTCGTCGTCAAGGCCAGGCATCTCTGCATGGAGATGCGCGGCGTAAAGACCCAGAGCCCCGAGATGGTCACGTCGGCCATATCCGGAGCATTCAGGCGCCAGGAGCCAAGGGAAGAGTTCATGCGCCTCATTGAGTGAGGAATGATGCACTCGTGTGTATGTAGCTTCGACGATACGACATATATACTTCAACAGTAGGCGAACGTTTATAAATGCATAATATTCTTCTTAGTACAGCTTTTATTCCGTATCAGGATATTAACCAGGTGATCCAGTGAGATGGTATATCGGTAAGGAACGTGAACCAGGTGAATCGGAGCAACCGTACTGGGGCGGGCCGCTCAGGCTTCGTCTCCCCTTCATACATTATCCCCTCGAATGGCCGGACTTCGCGCAAGGCATCATACTGTGCGTGGTGCCGCTAAGCATCATCGCGGCGCTGCAGTCCGCGTTCGGCATCGAATACGAGATCGCGCTGAGCATGGTCATCATCTATCACTTCCTGGCAATGCTTCACACGGCGTTTGGCGACCCAAGCGTCGCCGGGTGGATCACCGCGGGCATCCCGATCTACATGACATTCATCCTCGGGTATGCCACCGAGACGAGCAAGGTGGGCGCGATACAGGCAATGATAGCACTGCAGCTCATCGTTGCAGCCATCTTCTTCATCATGGCGTTCTCGGGCGGGGCGAAGCGCCTCGTCTCACTCGTGCCTCCCGCCATCAAGTCGGGTATACTGCTCGGTGCGGGCATCGCCGCCATCGTGAGGGTCTGGGAGGACTCTGCAAGCGGCATCCAGAACGGCGTCGCCAAGTGGTCGCCGGGCCTTGGCATCGGGCCGATCTCGATATCGTTTTTGATCGCCGTCGTGCTCTCCTTTTTCATCCTCTGGTCTCCGCGTTCGCTTGCCTACCGCAGGGAGCACAGCCTCTACGCATGGGTGGCCAAGTACGGCATTGCGCCAACGTTCATCATCGGCTACATCGTCGGTCTCGCATTGGGTGAGATCACGATCCCCTCGGACGTGATGAAACAGGGCTGGGTGTTCATTCCCAAGGTCGGCGCCACCTACGAGGCGCTCTCGCCCTTCTCCATAGGATGGCCTTCTGCCGCGATGTTTGCCGGTGCCATCAGCACAGCCATCGTCGCATACATCCTCTCCTTCGGCGACATCCTCATCAATCAGGCGCTCATCGACGAGGCCAACGAGGCGCGAAAGGATGAGCTTGTAAAGATCGATCCCAACAGGGAGAACTTCATCTGTGGCGTGAGGAATCTCACGACGCTCTTCTATCCGTTCCTCCCGCTTGCCGGACCTCTGTGGACAGGGGCGCAGGCCATCGTCGTGAGCAGGTACAAGAACTCGACGCCAAAGGAGGAATACTCGTTCTGGGGAGGAGCGACAAGTTTCTTCTGGGGCATGGGATTCATCATGTTCCTCTATCCCCTCGTTCTCGTCGTGCAACCGGCGCTTCCCATCGGATTCG
>DSAJ01000159.1 GCA_011372835.1 Methanomicrobia archaeon
AGCGTCGGTATGATCTCGAGGCGGCCCATCCACATTCCAAGGATGAGTACGGCCTTACCCACCGGATCGAGAGTGACGGATGTGATGCCCACTGACAATCCAACGTTGCCCTGGGCAGACGCCATCTCGAAAAACGCGTTCATGCTCCCGTTGCCAAGCCACATGAGGATGAACGAACCTGCCAGCAAAAAGAGTATATAGACGAGTGAGAAGAGCAGCGCCTCCATGACATCCTTGTCCTTGAAGACCGTTTCTCCCACCTTTATCGAGACGACGGCACCGCGGGGCAGGAGCGCCCGACGGATCTGGGTGCTTAGCGTCTTGAACACGACGACGATGCGTATCAGCTTGAGCGCGCCAGCGGTCGAACCGGCGCCGCCGCCGCATATCATGAGCAGTATGATGAGCAGCTTGCTCGTCTCGGACCAGTTCGCAAGCACGTCTGTCGAGAATCCGCAGCACGTGATCGCGCTAAAGACCTGGAAGAGACCCTTGCGGGCCGCCTCGAATGGATAGTAGACCTGTGACAGGTCAAGGACGAGGACCGCCAGGATGAACCCGGTAATGACAAATAGTGCCTGCACCTGCACGTCCTTGATGAGTGCGCGCAGCTTGCCCTTGAAAAATGCCTTGTAGTGGATGGTGAAGTTGATGGCACCCATCGTCATGAGAAAGATAGCGACGAGCTCGACCTTGAACGAGTCAAAGAACGCTATCGAACTGTCCTTTGTCGACATGCCGCCCGTGCCAAGGCCGGTAAAGCAGTGGTTGACCGCCTCGAAGAATGGCATGCCTACAAGGGTGAAAAGGACGATCCCGATAATGGTATAGAGGACGTAGATCTTCCATATGACGCGAACAGTCCCAAGGAAAGTTGGTTTGATCTTCTCTGCTCGCGCCTCAGAGATATAAAGGCGAGCAGCCGATACCCCTGGGCGTATCAGCACCACCATGGCGACCAGCACGACGCCGATGCCTCCCGCCCACTGCTGAAGCGATCTGAAGAATAGCAGGATGTGTGGCAGCCCCTCAACTGAGAGCGGATTGGTAAACATCGTGAGACCCGTGCCGGTCCACGCCGACATCGCCTCGAAGTATGCGTCAAAAAAGGTAAGGTCAGAAAGATAGTAGAGAGGAAACGATCCCACGAGCGCAGCTGAAAGCCATGCAAGCGACGAAATCATCATGGCGTGGCGTATCTGGAGATGAAGCTCGACAACGATGCGTGAAAGCATCCAGCCGATGAAGAAAGCTATGAGCCCTGGTATGACAAAGTACGGGATGAGGTCGGTCTCTGAACGGTAAAAGTAGCAGAGAAGAATGGGGAGCATGGTCACGATGCCGATGCCTTGCAGAATGGACCCGAGATCCTTGAGTATCAGTTTGATGTCAAGCACTCGATTTACCAGGGAGAACATAGACTCGCCTTATCCGCTCATTCAAGGAGCTTTTCCGCAACTTTGGAAACCTGACTTTTATACTTTCCGTTGCAAAACACCATGGCCGCCCAATCCGTCACGCGGCGCTTGCGAAGCGCGCTTGCAAGCGGCGAGAATCGCGAGAGCGATGAGACCTTGTTGTCGTCATCGAGTATCTTGACGTTCGTCTTTGCGATGCGAGGCTCGGACACGAGAAGCTCGGGGGCGGGGATGTCGATGAGGGCGTTGCCTTCGGGTATGTGCGCCTTGCGGCATATCTCCTCCTCGACACGCCTGCGCTCACGCTGATTGGCAAGAGCCGACAGGTCGGTGCGCTGGTCCTCATCAAGGTCCTCGAGGCCGATGATGTATGCCTTCTTGTAGAGGTTGCGGTACCTGATGCGTTCGATGATGTCCTTGCAGTAGTCAGATCCCGCTTCCATCCACTTGATGAGGTCGGCGTCGATCATCTTGGGTATCTCCTCTGAGGGCGCCTCACGAACGAACGACTCTACGGCGCGCGAGAGCATGACCTCTGCGATGCGGGCGGTCTTGTGGAAGTAAACGGAGGAATACATGAGCCCCCGTGCGACGAGCATGCCCTCGACTGCCACGACACCCTTGCGGTGTACGATGAGGTCGTTGTTATGGATCTCCATCGTCTTGAGCAGGCGGTCGAGGTCGACCGCTCCGTGCGCCACGCCGGTGTAGTACGAATCCCTCAGGAGGAAGTCGAGCTGATCGGCGTCGATGGGGCTATGGATGATCTGTGGAAGGTACCTGCGATCGTTCATGAACTGCTGGCCGTCCTCAGATGTGCGAAGGGACCACGGGTAGTCTGTGGACTGATCGCCTCCAGTCACAAGATCTGCGACCTCCTTCGGATCGAGCCCGTACCGTTCGAGGATGACAGGTATCGGGTCGGCATCGCAGGTGTCGTGTGCTGTTGGTCCGACGATGTCGTAATCGCCCGTGATGATATCTTTTGTGATCTGCATGTGGTCGATGCCAAGCATATCATGGAAAATGTATTCGAGCGTGTGTGAGAATGGGCCGTGGCCGATATCATGGAGAAATCCTGCGGCCTTGACGAACGTATCCTCCTGCTCGGTGATCTTGAGCTCGTGCGCGATCCTGCTTGCGATGTGGGCCACGCCAAGAGAATGCTCGAATCGTGTATGGTGGGCACCAGGGAAGACGAGATAGACGAGACCGAGCTGTTTGATGCCATGCAATCTGTTGAGCTCTGGCGTCTTTGCGAGATCGAGCATGATCTCGTCCAACTTTATGCTCCCATGGACGACGTCATGGATTATCTTGTAATTCCCCATGGTATCACGTGTTTCCATTTAATGGGAGAATTATTTAAATGTATAGGGCTTTTTTGCAATCCTACGGAATAGATACGTATTATTCTAGTTATTCTTTGCTGCACAACGCGTTCATGATGAATACCAAAGGAAGGATATTGATTGTGGCAGCATTGCTGATACTGCTCGCATTTCCTGTCACCGCACGTGACCTTCGCACCTCGCGGGGGCCCCTTGTCAACCCGCGCATGGAGCTTACGGTACTCGAGGACAGGACGGTCATCGAGGAAGATGGGGAGTATATCGTGAAGACGACGCTGAGCGGTCCGTCGATACGTCAACGCTTCGGCGTCGATGCGCTGCATCATACAGCACGAAGCACGACACGGCCACCCGAACGCGACCGCGTCTCGGTCAGGGAGATCGAGATCATCGACCCCCGCTACGGCATCCCATGCTCAAGCAAGTACCCCCGGTGGACCTACGAGGCGTACGGGGCCCCGCTGTTGCGATTTACCGTATTTGTCAGGGCAGACCCCATCAATCTCGTCTTCAACACGGGGAGCGAATGGCCGGTCTCACGAAAGCTTGGGCGCGATGGGTGGGAACGCTGCCCCACATGGCGCATCTACGAGGCAAACATCAACTTCGTCCCTTATCGAGGACGCATGTACGCTCAGGACGCGAACTACTTCAAGGACCGTTGGGGCGGTGAGCGATACCACCTGAGGACATGGGACCTAGGGTCATTCATCGTCGGCCAGGCGCATGTCGATACCCCTATTCCGCACAAGGCGTGCAAGTACGAAAACGCAGAGGCCCAGGTGGCGTCAGCGTTCTGGTACCGTGGCGTGCGGCGCAACGCGCTCTGGCTCGCCAACACGTGCCGAGACTGCCTTGGATACTGGTGCAACGGTTGGGCGACCAACATAAGGTATTTATAACGCGCCTGTGTCGAAAGATACGGTGAAGAGATGGCGTTCCCATGCAACACGTACGACGGAAAGCTCATCGTGATCGAAGGGATCGACGGAGCGGGGCTCAGCACGCAGACCGCGGCCGTCAAGGAAGCGCTCGAACATGAAGGGTACAGGGTTTGCAAGACGAAGGAGCCTACCGATGGGCCCGCTGGCGCGGTCATACGCCTGGCGCTCACCCATAGGATATCGCTTACCGCCCACAGCTTCGCACTCCTTTTTGCGGCCGACCGCATGGACCACCTTCACAACGAGATCGTGCCTGAGCTCGAGAAGGGAACGACCGTCATCTGCGACAGATACTTCTTTTCAAACATGGCGTATCAGGGAACGGAGCTTGACCGGGCCTGGATCAAGGAGCTCAACCGGGATTGCCTGCTCCCTGATGCGACGTTCTTCCTCGATGTGGACCCCTTCGTGAGCGAGGACCGCAGGAGCGTGCGGCACAGGACGGAGTACTTCGAGAAGCGAGAGACACTGGCGCGCATACGCAAAGAATTCATCGACGTGTTCGAGGAGTTCGAAACGCGCCACGGCGCACGTATACGCACCATCCGCGGCGATAAGGCGATAATGGACGTGACGCGCGAGATCGTCAAGGATGTCACGCAGTTGCTCTAGGTCCGCTCACTTGAACTGAGAGTAGTAATACTCTCCCATGTCCTTTTGCTTCCTATCAAGCTGGCTGTCGCGCTTGTTCGCGCGAGGCCTGCCGTTCTCCGAGTCCCGTCTGAACGTGATGTCGATACGGGAGAGGAAGTCGTTCATGCCCTTGCGCATCATCACGGGCGACGAAGCACTGCCATCGACGCTCGGCGTGCCGGAGAATACGATGGTGCGGTCCGAGATGTAATCTGTCGTGACGAGGTCGTGTTCGACGACGATGGCGGTCGATTCCTCGTTTTCCATGCGTCGCCTGATCGTCTTTGCCATGGCGAGGCGCTGCTCCACGTCGAGATAGGCAGACGGCTCGTCGAGCAGGTAGAGGTCCGCCTTCTTCGATAGGCACGCGGCGATAGCCGTTCGCTGGAGCTCGCCGCCAGAGAGCTCATCGACGCGATTGTCTAGCAGCATGGTGAGTTGGAGTGGCGAGAGGATCTCGGTCTTGTACCAGCTCTCATAGAGCGTGCTCTTGGCCACGGCAAAGAGCAGCTCCCTTACGGTGCCGTCAAAGTCGCGCTTGATGTACTGCGGCTTGTATGATACCTCGAGCTCTCTGGAAAGGTCCCCAGACGTGAGTTCCTCGACGCCTGCGATCATCTTGATGAAGGTCGATTTGCCGGTGGCGTTTGGACCCACGATCGAGACGACCTCTCCCTTGTAGACCTCGCCAGGAGAGACGGAGAGCGAAAAGGTCGGAAAGTCCTTGGTAAGCTCCGGGTATGCGAAGAGAACGTCCTCGGACGACCACTCCTTCGGAGACTTGTAGGTGAACTTGATCTCCTCGTTCCTGAATCTGACGTTTTCATCCTTCAAGAATCCCTGGAGATAGGTGTTGATGCCAACGCGGACGCCCATCGGCGAGGAGACGATACCGTAGACGGCAGGGCGCCCGTAGATGAGATGGACATGGTCGCTGAGATAGTCGAGCACGGCAAGATCGTGTTCGATGACGATGACCGTCTTGTCCTTTGAAAGGCGTCGTATGACGCGGGCGACGTTGAGGCGCTGGTAGATGTCAAGGTACGACGAGGGCTCGTCGAAGTAGTAGACGTCTGCATCGCGCACGATAGCGGCCATGATGGCCAGACGCTGAAGCTCGCCGCCCGAGAGGTCCTCGAGCGTGCGTTCGCGCACCTCTTCCATGCCGAACTCATCGAAGAGGCCGTCTGCCATGTTGCGTTCGTCGACCTTGTTGATGACCTCCTCGACGGTGCCCGAGACGACCTTCGGGATCTTGTCGACGTATTGCGGCTTGGAGACGACCTTGAGCTCGCCTTCCTGAAGCTTCTCGAAGTAGGGTTGGAGCTCTGAGCCGCGGAAGTAACGTGCGATGATGTCGTACTGGCGCGCGCGCTCCTCCTGTGATATCGTGTGTTGCGAGAACGTGCCGAGCAACGAGGAGAACTCGTCGTAGTTGCCGAGATTGGGAACGATCTCGCCAGAAAGGATCTTGATTGCCGTGGTCTTTCCCACGCCGTTTGGGCCTATGATCCCCAACACGGAGTTCTCCTTCGGGATGGGAAGACGGTAGAGGCGAAACGAGTTTGGTCCAAACTGGTGGACCGGTTCCTCGAGCTCCTCGGGAAGATTGATGATGTGGATAGCGCCAAATGGGCACTTGTGAATGCAGATGCCGCACCCCGAACAGAGTGTCTCGGAGATGATGGGTTTCTTGTTATCGTCACTGATGACGACCGTCTCCTCGCCCATCCTCACACCCGGGCAGAACGTCTTGCACTCATACGAGCATTTCTTCGGTTTGCACTTATCGTACTCAACTACAGCGATTCGCATGGTAATCAATAGAAAAGAAAAGAAAGGGTATTAAAAAAGTTACACCCATTTCCACGATACAATCTCTACTTTCTGTCGCTCATCGTCAACGGTGAAGTCTGTGGTCACGCGAATGGTGAGTCGTATCTTCTGCCAGGGACCGTCGTAGTCACAGCATATAGGGTCGCATATGCCACAGGGGTCGCATGGATGGTACGAGCATACGTTGCAGTCGCTGCATCCGACACACAGGTAGAGGTAGTACTCTCGTACTGCGATATCGGTCTCACTGTCGGGCGCAAGGGATACGTAGTTCGATGGCGATGTCCAGAAGTTGCCGATGTATGGTGTCAGGCCACACAGCTCTTCATGGTCGGCAAGGCATGCTGCAAGTTGGTTCTCCAGTTCGGTGTTGCGTTCCTCGTATGAGTCGATCAGCGTCTCGAGATATGTGACACGAAGCGTCTTCGTGTGAAGGTCCGACTCTGCTTCCTCGAGGTCCGACGTCAATGCTTCCACTTGCGACTCAAGCGACGTTAACTCCTCGTCCTTGTCGGTCGAAGAGGCGCGCAGGTCCTCCAGCTGAGAGGAGAGGCTCGTGATCTGAGCATTGAGGGAATCGACCTGATTCTGCAGGCTCTGCTTCTCGGACATTGCGACAGAATACGATGATGAGAGCTCGTTGTAGGTTGCAAGAAGCTCCTTGTAATTATCATCACAGTCTTCGTTCATCCGTGCCTCATTGGCAAAATAAACAG